>JAYRLF010000015.1:0-17883 GCA_041905385.1 Allosphingosinicella sp. | reverse complement strand
GAGCGATTTGATGCCGAGCTCCCAGGCGCGATAGTGGAGCATCAGCAGGTCCCATTTGTCGACGTCGGCCGGGATGAACAGGTTCAGCGAGGTCGCCTGGTCGATATAGGGCGTGCGGTCGGCGGCGAGCTCGATCAGCCAGCGCTGGTCGATCTCGAAGCTGGTCTTGAAGACGTCCTTTTCCTCCTGGGTGAGGAAGTCGAGATGCTGGACCGAGCCGCCCCGCTCGAGGATCGTCGACCAGATGCCGTCGCTGTTCTTGCTCTTCTCCATGAGCAATTTCTCGAGGTGCGGATTGCGGATCGACCAGGAGCCCGACAACGTCTTGTGGGTGTAGATATTGGCCGGGATCGGCTCGATGCAGGCCGAGGTGCCGCCGCAGATGATGGAGATGGAAGCGGTCGGCGCGATCGCCATCTTGCAGGAAAAGCGCTCCATCACGCCCATGTCCTGCGCGTCGGGGCAGGCGCCCCTTTCCTGCGCGAGCAGCATCGACGCCTGGTCGACCTGGGCGCGGATATGCTTGAAGATCCTCATGTTCCACGATTTGGCCATCGCCCCTTCGAACGGCAGGCCGCGCGCCTGCAGGAAGGAGTGGAAGCCCATCACGCCCAATCCGACCGAGCGCTCGCGCATCGCGCTATATTTGGCGCGCGCCATCTCGTCCGGCGCCCGCTCGATATAGTCGGTCAGGACATTGTCGAGGAAGCGCATCACGTCCTCGATGAAGCCCTTGTCGCCGTTCCACTGGTCCCAGGTCTCGAGGTTGAGGCTGGAGAGGCAGCAGACCGCGGTCCGGTCGGCGCCGAGATGGTCCTTGCCGGTCGGCAGCGTGATCTCGGAGCAGAGGTTCGAGGTGGTGACCTTGAGGCCGAGATCGCGGTGATGCTTGGGCATCGACCGGTTCACCTGGTCGATGAAGATGATGTAGGGCTCGCCGGTCGCAAGCCGGGTCTCGACCAGCTTCTGGAACAAGGCGCGCGCATCGACCTTGGCGCGGACCGATCCGTCCTTCGGGCTCTGCAGCTCCCACTCGGCGCCGTCGCGCACGGCTTCCATGAAATCGTCGGTGATCAGCACGCCATGGTGGAGGTTCAGCGCCTTGCGGTTGAAGTCGCCCGAGGGTTTGCGGATCTCGAGGAACTCCTCGATCTCCGGGTGCGAGATGTCGAGATAGCAGGCGGCCGAGCCGCGCCGCAGCGAGCCCTGGCTGATCGCCAGCGTCAAACTGTCCATGACCCGGACGAACGGGATGATGCCGCTGGTCTTGCCGTTGAGGCCGACCGCCTCGCCGATGCCGCGGACATTGCCCCAATAGGTGCCGATGCCGCCGCCGCGCGCGGCCAGCCAGACATTCTCGTTCCAGGTGCCGACGATGCCCTCGAGGCTGTCGGAGACGCTGTTGAGGTAGCAGCTGATCGGCAGGCCGCGCCCCGTCCCACCGTTCGACAGGACCGGCGTCGCCGGCATGAACCAGAGCTTCGAGATATAGTCGTAGAGCCGCTGCGCGTGCGCCTCGTCGTCGGCATAGGCCGAGGCGACGCGGACGAACAGGTCCTGGAAGGATTCGCCCGGCAGCAGATAGCGGTCCTTGAGCGTGTCCTTGCCGAAATCGGTCAGCAGCGAGTCGCGGCTATGGTCGGGCTCGACATGGAAATCGCGCGGCTCGGCCTTGGCGTCCGATTCGCGCGGCATGATTCGCGATTCGGCCTTCGGCGCCGCCGCCTCGGGCGCGCTCGCGGAAGCCTTTTTCGCCTTCTTCGGCGGTGCCTCGCTCAGGGTCTCGGTCACGTCGCTCGCGCTCACCTCGCTGCTGCCGGACAGGTCCATCACTCTACCCCTTGTTCCCAAAATGTTCCAGTGGCCTTTAGGCCCATCATAGGGCGTTCGGAAGGGATGCATCGGGGTATTTCGTGCTTGTCCCCGATATCCACAAGGGACAGGAGTGCCCACTCGGCGGCCAAGCCTGCCGATCGCGCTCCTCCACAACCCTTAGCGGCTCCCCCTGTGAAGCGCCACTAGCCATAGTGCCTGATCCGGAATCAGATGCAATACGTTAAATGTACGTAAGGCATGATTCGGACTCGGTTCGCCGCAAATTTCCGGTGGATGTTTCGGCGGCGTATCGATGCTCCCGAGAGGGCTTCCCTCTGTGCCTGAGAGAGGCCCGATCCGCGGTCGCCTCAAGCCGAGTCGCCGAGCTCGATTGAGGCCGGATCGGTTCGGAAAAGAGGCTGAAGCGGCCGACGCTTCGCGATAGATCGGAGAGCGGGCGCAGATGCCCGGAGCTCCGGCCTTGGATAGGGTGAGAATGAAGCGTCCTTCGCCGATCGCATTGATCCGGATGCTCGCCTTCGTCGGCCTTCTCGTCGCCGGCTTCGGCGCCGCGGGCCAGCCGCCTGCGACGACCCCACCGGCCGATCGTTCCCTGCGGCCGCATTGGACCGTCAATCATGGCGAGGTCTATTGCAGCCTGTCGCGCTATAACGGCCCCGCGGCGACGACCTTTTCGATTCGCACCATTCCCGGCACCAGCCGGGTCGAGCTGCTTTTCTCCAGCTCGGCGTGGCGCAGGTCGCCCGTTCCCTATGGGACGACGCTCGACGTCATGCTGCTGCCCGGAAACAGCAAGCATCGGGTCGATGCGCGGACCGGGCGGCTGCCCAACAATGCACCGTTGCTCGCCTTCCTCGACCTTCAGCCCGACTTCGTCGACGCCGTCGCGGCCGCGTCGCGGATGCAGCTGATGCGCGGCCAGCGCACGATACTCGCGGTCGATCTGCCCCAGGCCGGCCGCGCGGTGCAGACGCTGCGCGAGTGCCACGACCGGACCCTGACCGACTGGGGCGTCGATCTCGCCCTCGGCGCGACCCTGCGATCCTATCCGGTGCTCGTGAACCGGCCTTTGAGCAGCGGCGACTATCCGTCCGCTGCGATCAGCGCCAACGCGCAGGGCCTGGTCGTCGTCGGACTCGCGGTCGGCGCCGACGGCCGCGTGTCGGATTGCCGCGTGCTGCGGTCGAGCAGCAACCGCGCGCTCGACGACCGCAGCTGCCGCGAGTTTCGCAGCGAGGGCCGCTTCAGCCCGGCGATCGGCGCCGATGGCCGCCCGGTCGCCTTCACTGTCGTCCAGACCGTGGTCTGGCGGATCGCCGGGTAACAGGGCGGAGCGAGTTGATGGATCAGCGCCATCAGAAATGCGGACCGGACAAATGAGGTGGATCCTCGCCTTGGTGCTCGCCATCGGGGATATGCCGACGGCCGCACAAGCCCCTGCAGAACCGCCCGAACGATGGCGGATCGACCATGGCGAAGTCTATTGCACGATGACACGCACGTTCCGTGCAACGCAGACGACCCTATTGATCCGAACGATCCCGGGCACCGCGCTTTCGGATTTGCTGCTGTCGAGCCGATCCTGGACCGAGTCGCCGCTCCGTGCCGGAGAGACCGTGTCGCTGCAGGTCGGAGAGAGCGCCGAGATCCAGGTGCCGGCGAGCGCGACGCGGCTCGCCAGCGGCACCGTCGCGATCGGCTTCCAGGAATTGCCTTCAGGATATCTCGATCGCCTGGCGGCCGGCGGCGAGATTCGCGTCCGTCGAAACGGGGCGATCGTCGTCGGCGTCGTCCTACCCCCTTCGGCCAATGCGGTGTCCGCTATGCGCAGCCGCATCGATCAGCGGCTGACGGCGTGGGGAATCGACCCAGCGGCACGCGCCGCGCTGCGCCAGCCCGCGCTGCCGATCCGCGGCCGCTCCGCCGACATCACGACACCTGCCAACCAGGCCTTCATGGGGGATGCCGGGGCGATCATCGTTCGGGCCGATGTCGATGCGCGCGGTCGGCTCAGCCGCTGCCGCGTCGTTCGCTCGATCGGTCGTCCAATGGTCGAGCGCGGCATCTGCGCCAGCGTCATCGAGCGCCTCCGCTACAGCCCGGCGATCGGCGCGGATGGCCAGCCGGCACCCTCGGTCATCATCGATGTGATCGTCGTTTCCAGCTGACACGCCCAGCGGTTCGACCGCTCACTCCTCGTCGTCGAGGGGCGGCTGCAGCCAGCTTGCGGTCAGGACGGGCAGGACGACGGCGCTGGCCTGCAGGGCAATGCCGAGGAACGCCCATTCGATCGGCGTCGCCGGCAGCCAGGTGCCGAACGTGACCGCCATGGCGGCGTAGAAGCAGCCGATGATCACGAGCACATTCAGGATGGCGCCGGACAGGTTGCCGGCGCGCGCGTTGAGCATCAGCTCGCGCTCGTCGAGCGGCCCGTCCCGGTCGGCCGCAGCGCGTGGGCCGAACAGGCGGACCAGGTGGGCGGCGATCACCGCCAGCACGAACAGCAGCGCGCCGCCAAATGCGGTCTGCCACGACCCGCCGGCGCCGCGCATCGCGCCGACCAGCAGGGCATAGCCCGCCACCATGACCGCGAGCACGACCAAGGGGAGCCAGCGCAGATTGCGTGGCCGGCGGTCGGCATAAGGGGTCATCACGTCCAGGCGGGTGACGTGGACGAACCGGTCGAGCGTGGCGAGCAGGCCCATTCAAATATCTCCTTGCGCGGCGCGCAGCGCCTCCGCGAGCGGCGGGAAAGGACGAAGCGAGAAGATCGTCTCGACCGGCACCCCGAAGAAGCCGGCGATCTTCAGCGCGAGCTCGAGGCTCGGTTTGTAGTCGCCACGCTCGAGATAGCCGATCGTCTGCGGGTTCACGCCGACCGCCTCGGCCAGCACCTTGCGCGACACATTCCGGTCGGCCCGCAGCAAGGCGATTCGATTGACCATGGTGGGCTGGCTATATGAATTGTTGTGTTTACGCAACAGTTATTTGCGTACGCGCATCCTCCTGTCGCCGAAGGCGATGGGGAGGGGGACCGCCGACGAAGTCGGTGTTGGAAGGGCTGGGCTCCGAGCAAGGCCCCTCCACCACGCTGCGCGTGATGAGCAGGTTCGGCTCGCCCCGCGAGCCGAAGCCCCTTCCGGGGGAAGGGGCGACCTGCTCATCCCTCCCCATGAGCTTCGCTCACAGGGAGGATAAGAGCGCCCATGGGAGGATAGTGGCCTAACCGGTCCCGGCCGCCACCGCTTCCTCATAAGCCGCCTGCAGCCGCTCCACCACGGTCGGCCGCTTCGGCGGGATGTCCGCGCCCAGGTGGGTGACGCGCAGCTCGTCCATGAAATCGTCCCAGAGCGGCTGGCCGCCCTGCTCGAGCAAATGCGACCGCACGGAGAGCTCGTGGCTGACCGGCAGGTGCCGGCTCCCCCAGGCCCCCATATGCGCGAGCAGCGGCACGAGCTGGATCGCTTTTTCGGTCAGGCTGTAGACCGACTTCTGCTTGTGGCTTGGATCGTCGGTCTTGCTGAGCAGGCCCGATTCGACCAGCCGCTTCAGCCGGTCGGCGAGGATGTTCGAGGCGATCCGTTCGTCGGACCGGTTGAGCAGCTCCCGGAAATGGCGGCGATTGCCGAACATGATGTCGCGGATGACGATCAGGCTCCAGCGATCGCCGAGGGTCTCGAGCGTCAGGTTGATCGGGCAGCCGGATCGGACCTCGGTCATGGAAAAGATATAGGGCCTCGAAAAACCGCTTGCAATATACAATCAGTTTGCCTAGCCCGCGACAACCAGTTGCAAGTCGCAAGCAGTTTTGCGAGTCGCGAGAGAGGAGAGGATCCGATGAAATATCTCTGCCTGTGCCACTACGACCTCGAGGGCTTCGCCGCCCTGGGGCCGGCGGACTTCGAGGAGATGGGCCGGATCTGCGCGCCGCACGACGCGGCGCTGAAGGCGACCGGAAAGGTGCCGCTGATCGGCTCGCTCGGCATGCCGGACTCGTTCCGCACCTTGCGCGCCGACGCCGCCGGCGTGCGCGTCGAGGAGGGCCCCTATGCCGCGACGCGCGAGCCGTTCGGCGCCTTCTTCGTCGCCGAGGCCGAGTCGATCGACGAAGCGGTCGAGATCGCCAGGCTCCACCCCGGCACGCATCTCGGCCATATGCTGAAGGGCGGCATCGAGGTTCGACCGATCGACACGCTCGAACAGGCCTAGGAGGCGGTGATGGGAAAGATCAGGGTCAACGCCTTCTCGATCTCGCTCGACGGCTTCGGCGCCGGCGCGGATCAGAGCCTGGAAAATCCGCTCGGCCGGGGCGGCGAGAACCTGCACGACTGGTTCGTGCCGACCCGCAGCTTCCAGAGCACCTATGGCCGCGAGGGCGGGACGACCGGCGTCAACGAAGCGTTCGCGTCGCGCGCCATGGAAGGGCTCGGCGCCTGGATCATGGGCCGCAACATGTTCGGCCCGGTCCGCGGCGACTGGCCGGACGAAAGCTGGCGCGGCTGGTGGGGCGAGGACCCGCCATATCATTGCCCGGTCTTCGTCCTCACCCACCATGGGCGGGCGCCGCTGGAAATGGCGGGCGGGACGGTCTTCCATTTCGTCACCGGCGGCATCCACGAGGCGCTCGCGCGGGCGCGCGCGGCGGCCGGGGAGCTGGACATACGGATCGGCGGCGGCGCCGCGACGATCCGGCAATATCTCGAGGCGGGCCTGATCGACGAGCTGCACATCGCGGTCGCGCCGGTGCTGCTCGGCACCGGCGAGCCGCTGTTCCAGGGGCTCGATCTGCCGGCGCTCGGCTTCGAAACTGTTGAAAATGCCGCGGGCGAAAACGCCCTGCACGTCGTCCTGCGGCGCACGGGAGAGAGAAAATGACGATGATTTTCTACGGCCACCCTTTGTCGTCCTACTGCTGGAAGGTGCTGGTCGCGCTCTACGAGAAGGGGGCCGGCTTCGAATACCGGCAGCTCGATTGGGACAAGGAAGAGGTCCAGGCCGAATTCGCCTCGCTCTGGCCGCTCCGGAAGATGCCGGCCCTGGTCGATGACGGCCGCACGATCGTCGAATCCTCGATCATCATCGAATATCTCGACGGCCGCCTGACCGACACCGACACCGCCCCTCTGGTTCCGGCCGATCGCGAAGCGGCGCTCGAGGTGCGGCTGCTCGATCGGGTGTTCGACAATTATGTGATGACGCCGATGCAGAAGGTGGTGTTCAACCGCTTCCGGCCTGTCGAGGCGCGCAATCCCGCCGACGTGGTCGAGGGCCGCGAGCTGATCGATCGGGCGCGCGCCTGGCTCGAGACACGGCTTGCCGGGCGTGAATGGGCGGCCGGCGACGCCTTCAGCCTGGCCGACTGCGCTGCTGCACCGTCGCTTCACTATGCCGAGAAGGTGCAGCCGAGCGAAGGGCGCTTTCCGGTCCTCGCCGCCTATCTCGCCCGCCTCGAAGCCCGCCCCAGCTTCGCCCGCGCGCTCGAGGAGGCGAAGCCCTACGCCCACATGTTCCCGCAAGAGTGAGGCAACCTACCCCCCTCCCTAACAGGGAGGGGCGGGGGGTGGGTGCGGCTGAGCCGGCTCGATGCCGGCGAAGGCGCTACAGGCATCCTCGCGGGAATCGAGCCCGCTCGCATGCACCCACCCCTCAACCCCCTCCCTTCCGGGGTGGGTAAGCGACGGGGAGGAATCCAATCCCCAAAACCAATCGAGGCCGGCGCCCATTCGGGCACCGGCCTCGGCCTCGATACGCTACGCGAGGCATCCTTGCGGATTCGGGGGGAACTGGAACCGGCGGCCAAAAAACGCCACATCCGCCGTGGTCGGCCTTGCTGTCGCACAACCGGCTTGAGCCGGCGCTGAATGGCTTCGTCATCCGCCGTTCATCCGCACCGGGCGCGGGAAGGCGCCCCGAATGGCGGACGGTCCGAACCGGGCCTCGATTGACTCGCCGGCCCCAGCCGTGCTGCATTTCCGCCAGCGGCAGGAGGTTCTGCCGACGCGGCCGAGTCGCCGCGGCGGAAGCGAAGCCTGAGGGAGGCGTCATGGTCAGCTATGCGTTGAGGCTCACCACCCGTTACGACGGCATGGTGATCGCCACCTTTCCCGACCTGCCGGGCGTCAGCGCGCTCGGCCGCGACGATGAGGAGGCGCGGGACGAGGCCCGCCGGGCGCTGGCCGATGCCCTGTCCGCCTATGAGCGCGACGGCGTGACGCCGCCGGCGCCGGTCACGGCCGGCCTGTCGATGGTGAGCGCCGAGCTGGTGGCGCGGCCGGTGCCGGCCTGAACCAGGCGGACGATCCGATTTCCGAGAGCGCCGAGGCGCTGCGCGAGGCGCAGCGTGCCGCCCAGTTCGCGCGCATCGCCCTGATCGTCTCCGCGATGGCGCTCGCCGTCGCGATCATGGGCCTGTTCCTGCCGATTTCGGTCTGAGCGGACGTCGTCCGCCCGGGTCAATTGTCCTCGACCGGGAGGACCGCTTCGCCGAGGACGCAGATGCCGGTCGCGAAGACGAAGAAGAGCGAGGCGAGGGCGATGCTCATCCGATCGTCTCCGGTGCCGGTCCTGGCCGGCTCTACCGCGCCGCTGCGATCAGCGCGGTGAGGACATAGCCGAGGATCGCGACCGGGCCGAGCAGGAAGAGGGTGGCGAGCACGAGGCCGATGCGGACGAGGGTGACGTCCCATCCGGTGGTGCGGGCGAGTCCTGCGCACACGCCGAGCACTTTTCCGTTCGTGCGATCGAGGGCGTAGCGGCTGTTCATGGGTCTGATCCTTGCTGTCCTGATGGGTGGGTTTGGGTTGGTGGTGAATTGGCTGTGGTGAAGGTCGGTCCGTTGGACCGGTCCGGTCAGATGACCGGAACCGGGCCAACCGCGGCGGAGATGAACAGGCTGCTGGCAACCAGCGCACCGATGACCGAAACCGCGATCTGCTGAAGATTGAACGAAAGCATTTTATCCTCCTTGAACCTGGCCACCGGACCATCCGGCGGTCATGCCAGGGAATTTGCATCGCCCGTGCCAAGTGCAAAAAACGGCGGAAATCCGCCGTTTTTCGATTTTGCCCCGATGAACGCCGGATTTACGCGTGCTATTTTACGGCGGATTTCACCAAGAGTTGGTGTTCGTTTCCGAACGGAAATGACCGGATGCGGTCAGCTGGGGGAGCGAGACAGGAGGACCCCCTTTATCCGTCGTCCCAGCGAATGCTGGGATCCAAGCGGATTTTGAGCCAGTGTCCAGCGCATGCGCGGCGGCTGGGTCTACATCATGACCAATGCACCCTTCGGGACGCTCTATATCGGCGTTACGAGCGACCTGGCGCGCAGGGTCTACCAGCATCGGCAGGGCCAGGGATCGGAATTCTGCAAGCGCTACGGCCTGACCAGGCTCGTCTATTGCGAGGAGTATCCGACGATCGATGAAGCGATCCGGCGCGAGAAAATGATGAAGGCTTGGAAACGCGCGTGGAAGACGCGGACGATCGAGCAAGCGAATCCCGGCTGGGACGATCTGTTCGAACGCATTCTCGGTTGAGAGACGGCTTGGATCCCAGCATTCGCTGGGATGACGAATAGTCTACGTCGACGGATCTGCGCTTCGCCTGCGTCAGGCCACGGTCCAATCACCCCACAAAGCAATGGGGGCCGGCGTTGCCGCCGGCCCCCACTTCGCCCGGATCCAAATCCCGCGCCGGTGAGGGCTTGGGTCGTCCCGGGAGAGGGTTCCGGCCGAGGCCTTTCGGCCCCGGTCGGTCCCTTGGGTACCCTTTGAAGATCTTGCGATCTTCTCCGGTTCCCTAACTGGATCCCCACCAAAACATCGCTGCTTTGCTGGATCCCCAGTCGCAGTCCCTGTCGAAGCAAGCTCCTCCAGGTCCCTTCGCAGGTCCGTCACCCGAAGGCCCGGTTTCCTGCCGGGAGATCCGGGAAAAGTGGGTTCGGCTTGCGCCTCGCGCTTCTTTCCCTTTACGCCCGTTCCTCCGCCAGGGCTTTTCGGTCCTTTCGAACCGATCCGCTGATCCGGCGGCGGCCGCTTTGTTCGAAGCTTCTCTTCCGTTTCCGGAGGATCCGCTTCTCCCTCGCGAAACACCAATCTGACTCGGCATCCCGAGTCGCGCAAAGCGGAATCTTCGGGACTCGGCCTGTGGATAACGGGGATATCGTGGATAAGTCGGCCGCATTCTTGCGGGGCGCCGCAACCGGCGGCTGCACTTCCTTAACCGGCGCGGCCCCATAAGCCTGAAAAAGGGGAGCGCGCAATGAAGAACCTGCTGTTCGGTGTGGCCGGCCTCGGCGTCGGCGGCGCCGCCTTGATGGGCATGGACAGCCCGGACTTCGACCGCACGATCAGCCGACCGCCCGCTTCCGTCTATGCCGCTTTCTCCGCGCTCGCCCCCGAGGGCAACAGGGTCGAGCCGGCCAGCCCGGGATTCGACCGGACCACGACCGTGCGGGTCGAGAAGACCCGCGGCGAGTCGATCCGCTACGAGATTCTGCTCGACGACCGGCCGGTCGTCACCGCCGACCTTGATTTCGCTCCGGCCGAGGACGGCCGCGCCACCAGGATGACCGCCGAGCTCGAGATCGACGCCTACGAGCTCGGTTCCGCCTTCGAGACCCAGGCCGGCGTCGCGCTGTCGATGATCCCGGATTCCTATATCGACCGGCAGTTCGCCAGCTTCCTCGACGACATGGTCAAGGACATCGAGGCCGGCCGGCCGCTGCCCGCGCTCGCCTACGCGCGCTCCGGCTTCAAGCGTTCCGGCAGCGATTCCCCCGATGTGACCACCCGACGCTACCAGGCGGAATCGAACCGCCGCGCCGCTTCGCGCCCCGCGATGGACGCGGCGCCGATGGTCGATCCCGATCGCAGCGCCCGGCAATATCTGAACGGGCGCTAAGTCTCGGTCGCCCCGGCCTCCCTGGCCGATCCAAGGGGCCTCAACTTCCTGCCGGTTTGCTCCCGCCGCCGGCGCCGCTCCGACCCATTTCCTCCCGCAGGCATTGCTCGGTCGCGGCCTGGGCGGCCTGCTGGTCGTCGCTGCCCATCAAGTCGCTCGCGCTCTTGCCTTCCATATGGCGGTCGACCGCGCAGCTGCAGATCCGCTGGACGTCGACCTGCACGCCGGCCGGGATGGCGCCGCGGGCGCCGTTGACGCAGCCCTCGACCGCCTGCCGGCGATAGGAAGTGAGGAAGCCGTTGTCGAAGGCGCTGCCTTCGCCGCAAGCGGCGAGGCCGGCGACACTCGTCATGGCTGCGATGATCAGCAATGGGCGCATCGGCGTCACCTCCCGTCTGGAAACGGGCCGCAGTAAAGAGGGCGCCGGACGCGCTGTAAAGCTTGCCTGAGGCCGTCCCGCCGATAGGCTAAGCGGCAAACGGGGAGGCGTGCATGTACATTCCGGTCACCTACCTGGTCGTCGGCGCACTGCTGATCCTGCTGCTGGTCTGGCTGCTGCTGCGCCGGCGCGACGGCCCCCGCGATCTGGTCGCGCCGCCGCCGAACCTGCGCACGGCTTCGGCAATGCCTCCGCCGCCGGCCGGGAGCGTCGAGGCCGAGATCCGCGGCCTGATCGCGCGCGGCAAGAAGATCGAGGCGATCAAGCGGGCGCGCGACAGCTGGCATCTCGGTCTCGCCGAGGCGAAGGATCTGGTCGAGGCGATCGAAGCCGGCGCGCCGGTCGCCTTGCCGCATGTGCCGGCGTCGGCACCGGCCGCGCCGGCCGGCCTGGACGATGAGATCCGGCGCCTGCTCGCCGCCGACCGCAAGATCGAGGCGATCAAGCAGGCCCGCGAAGCGCTTGGCCACGGTCTGGCCCAAGCCAAGGACTATGTCGAGGCGATCGAGCGATCCTAATTCCTCCCCATCGAGTTGGGGAGAACGGAGCGCTCAAACGAATCCCCGCCAGTTGAGGCTGGCGATATTGTAGACCATGACGCGCATCTCGTGGCCGACCACCCGTCGATAATGGCCCTCATAGGCCGCAAGATCGACGGTGAACGCGACGATGACGAGCATCGCGAATGCCTTGACCTGAACCATGCGACTCACTCCCCGTCTCGATGAACGGCGGGAGCGAAAGCTATGCCAACTCGGTTACCGAGATTTTAAGCCGCGGCGGCGCGGTCTACGGACCGACCGTGGCGGCGTCCGGACGGATCAGTGATAGAAATAGGGATCGAGGACGCTGACCTCGTGGATCGCGTCGACCGGGACGCCGTTCTTCGCGCCGACGCTGCGGATCGCCTCGGGCGACGGCGCGTCATAGACGCAGAAGGTCCGCCTCTTGTCGGCGCTGACATAGGAATGGACCCAGTTCACCCCTTCCTCGGCATTCGTCGCGACGATGCCGCACAAGGCCCCGGCGCCTTCGTCGTTGACCGGAATGTTGAGCCCGTCGGGGAAGGTTCGTTCGACCATGTAGCGGGGCATGATTTCCTCCCTGTGGTCTGGAGCCAGGGAGTTTAGCAGCGGCGGCCGGATGTGGGAATGTGGGCCTCCCCTCCCTGGAGGGGAGGCCACTTGTCCCGTCAATCCGCCCCCGCTTCCGCCAGCACGCGCGCCTCGGCGCCGTCCCAGAGCATGCGGATGCCCTTGGGCAAGGCGTGGCGGACCTTGGTGATCTGGCCCTCCGAGACATGCCGGCTGAGCACCGCGAAGACGGCGCGGATCGCCTCGTCCGGATCGACCGGGCGGATGTCGGTCAGCCATTCGGCGACCTCGGCGGTGAATTGCTCGGGCGTGCTGCAGTCGGTCGGCTGCCGGCCGGGCTCATATTGATCATAATAGACCCCGCGGACGAGCAAGGGCAGCTGCGATCCGAGATGCGCGGACAGCTCGACCGGGATCCGGTCGCGCAGCTTGTGCAGCACGGTCGACAGCACCTTCCACGCGACCTGCTTGTCCGGGCCGAGCCGATCGCAAATCTCGTTGAGCCAGATGTGGGTGGTTTGCAGGGTCTTGTCGAAGACCTCCAGACCGGTGGCGCTCATCCTATCCTCCAGTGCTTGGCGGGGTCGAACCGCCAACGCCTGGTGCCGAACGCCGTTCCTCGGCCTGCCGACCGTTAGACCTCCGACGGCCCCGCTTTCGAGAATCGGCCAGTCGTGCTATGCGGCCTGCCTGCTAATCCAATGGAGCGTAACGCGATGCGTCTTTCCGCCCGTCTTGCCCTGGCCGGCCTTGCCGCCGCTTTGTCTGCCCCCGCGTTGATCGCGCAGCAGCCGACCAATACCAACAGCAACGCCAAGGCCGCCCAGCCGGAAAGCGAGCGGTTGATCTGCCGCCGCATCCAGGACAGCGGTTCGCTCGCCCGCGTCCGCCGCCAATGCTACACCCGGGCCCAATGGGACCTGATCGCGCAGCGCCAGCGCGAGAACAGTCCGGGCATGACCGCGATGACGGGGTCGCAGAGCGGCAACTGAGCCGCGGTCCCCGCTTTTCATCTCTGAAACGTCGACGGGCGCCTCAGGCGCCCGTCGATCTGCGTCCGGTTTCGCCCGGTTCAGGCTGGGATCGGGCCGGGGGACGGCTCGGCCGGCGTGCCGGCCAGCAGCGCGTCGAGCCGCGCGTAGCTCGCGGCGATTCCGGCTTCCATGTTCGACTGCAGCATCGCGTCGCGCGCCTCGGTCGAAGCGCAGAGCACGGTCGTGGTCAGGACGGTGCCGCCCGCGACCTCGTCGAAGCTCTGGGTGTTGACGGTGCCGCCGCCGGTCCAGTCCTCGTCGAACAGCTCGCTCGCGACCAGCCGCGCCGGCGGATCGACCTCCTGGAAGCTGCCGCCCATGCCCATCGTGCGGCCGTCCTCATGGGACCATTCGTAGCGATAGGCGCCGCCGGCCCTGAGATCGATCTCGCATTTGGAGAGGACCCAGCCGTCGGGGCCGGTGAACCAGCGCTTCATCAGGGCGGGAATCGTGTGCGCCTCGAAGACGAGGTGGCGCGGCGCCTCGAAGCGGCGGGTGATGACGAGCTCGCGCTCGCCAAGTGCGGTGATGGTCACTTTGTGGGTCACTGGCGGGGTCCTTTCCTGGCCTTGTCTTCCATTGCCTTCATTTCCTCGAGCAGGCCGTCGAGCCGCTCGTAATTGCGCTCCCAGATCTCGCGGTAGCGCTCGAGCCACCCGACCGCCTCGGCGAGCGGCGCGCCCTCGATCCGCCGCGGCCGCCGTTGCGCGTCGACCGCGGTGGAGACGAGGCCGGCGCGCTCGAGCATCTTGAGATGCTTGGAGATGGCCGGCTGGCTCATCGCGAACGGCTCGGCCAGCTCCGCCACCGAGGCCTCGCCCTGCGCCAGCCGGGCGAGGATCGCGCGGCGGGTCGGGTCTGCGAGGGCGGTGAAGACGGCGTCGAGTCGGTCGGAATCCATAACCAATCCTTTCAATAACTGAATAGTTATATAATTCGTAGCGACGAGTCAAGCGGGATGGGTTGCCAGCCGAACCGCTTGCGCTACGCTCGAACCGGAGGGGGATCGTCGATGCGCGCTTTTTTTCGAATCCTGCTGGCCGCGGCCTTGCTCGCGCCGGCCGCGACGGCGGGCGGCCAGCCGGTGGCCGTCCAGGCTCAGCCCGCGCTCCGCGCCGAGGCGGAGCGCTTCATGGCGGCCTATGCCGACGAGCTGCGCGCCGGCGATCGCGCCGCGATCGCCCGGCGCTACGACCGCCGCGGCGCCTGGCGGGTCGGCCATGGCGAGGCGGTGCTCGAAAGCTGGGACCGGATCCAAGCCACCTATGCCGGCGAGCAATGGCGGCCACCGGTCGCGTTCGAGTGGCGCGACCTCGCCTATGAGCCCGCCGGCCCGGATTCGATCATGGTCGTCGGCCGCTTCGCCTGGACGCCGGTCCAGGGCCGGCCGCCCTTCGTTTATTCCTATACCGGCCTGCTGGTGCGGCAGGATGGCGAGCTTCGGATCCGGCTCGAGGACGAGTCGACCGGGCGCAACTGAGCCTTCGCTTTTGGTCGAATGGGGCCGGCGGCTCGTCGAAAGCCTGGCCGCACGCGGCTGCGCCGGCGTCTAGCCACGCACTGCCGGCCGGCCCGGACAGTGACAGGAGTATCCCCATGCGACTCATTCTTGGCCTTGCGGCGTCGGCCGCGCTCCTCGCCGCGACGCCGGCTCTTGCCGCCAATGCCGAGGATGGCGCGCTCAACGCGGTCTATGCCGGGCTCGCCCGCGCCCGCGCCGCCCACGACGTCGCCGGCATGGCCGGCGCCTTCTCGCGCGACGCATTGCTGGTCGACCATCGGCCCGGTCCGCCGATCGCTGGCAGCGAGCTCGCCGGCGTGCTGCAGCCGTGGCGCGGCCCGCGGGTCGCGGACGGCGTGGCGATCGACACCGCCTATCGGGTCGAGCGCCGCTCGGTCACCGGCGATCTCGCCATCGACGCCGGCTTCATGCGCCAGAGCCTGCGCCGCGCGGACGGCCAGTCGAACGTCCGCTACGCCCGTTTCCTGGTGACGATGCGGCGCGAAGCCGACGGCGCCTGGCGGATCGTCGGCGACGCGGCGATGCCCGCGACCGAGGCCGCCTGGAACGGGCTGGCCCGGACGGAAGGGTTGCACTTCGACGGCTAGGCCGCTCAGATCACATAAGTGATCCCATAATAATCATAGACCCGGCGTCCATAATCGGCGCCGAAGTCGGGCTCCTCGCCGGCGCGGAAATTGGGGCCGCTCTTGAGCTTCTCGCGGTCGATGTCGACGACATAGCCGCCCTGCTCCGGCTCATAAGTGAGCGCGTCCCAGGGCAGCGGGTAATGATTGTCGCCGAGCCCGAACAGGCCGCCGAACGACATCACCGCGTAAGCCGTCCGGCCCGAGACCTTGTCGACCATGAAATATTCGATCCGGCCCAGCTTCTCGCCGTCGCGATTGTAGACGGCGGTGCCCTCGACCCGGTTCGAGGCGATCAGCCGATGCGGGCTGTCGACGCTCGTGTCCGGCCTGATGTCCTGTTCCATATCCTGCTCCTGACTTTGATGGTCCCCGACCGGGGATTCAACGAAGCGGCGCCGGGCCGGCTCCGCGCCGGTGCGGCGGACGGAGCCGGAAAAGCGGCGTCAGCGCCCGAGCTGGCCCCGCACCGCGCCATTCGGGAAGGCGCCGTTGTGGACGTTGACGTAGAAGCTGGCCGGGCTGCGGATCAGCTCCTGCGCCAGCGCGCGGGCGACGTCGGCACAGGCCGTGCTCGATCCGCTTGTCGGCGCCTGCAGGTTGACGACAGGCGGGCCCGCCTCGTTCGGGCCGCCGCGGTGGATATGGGCCGCGGTCGCGGCGTCGATATTGCTGACGGTGAGCGTGTAGCAGACCCGGTTCTGGCCCGCATTGACGCGGATCTCGGCGGTGCCGGTGCCGTCGGGGTCGCCCGGTCCGGGCCGTTCGGCCGCGCCGGTCATGCTGACCGTATAAGGCCGGCCGCCTTCCTGGGCGGCGGCGGTCGCCGCGACGGTGAAGCCCGCCGCGATCGCAGCGGTGGCGAGAATCAAGCGCATTGTCCGATCTCCTCCTGGTCGCGCCGGACGCGTCGGAGGGTGGCGCGAAGCGGCGCGCGGTCGAGGAACGGGCGAGGATGACCGGGGTTCCGCTGCAAACGGCCTAGAGACCCGAAAGGATCTCCGAGCGCTTCTGCTGATATTCGGCGGCGGTGATCAAGCCCTGGTCATAGAGCTGCTTCAGCCGGGTCAGCCGCTCGCCCGGGTCGCCGCTTTCGTCGCCATCTTCGCCGGCCGCCCCGCCCGACTCGGTCCAGTTCCCGGTCTGCGCGTCATAGGACATGTTGCGGACCACGACATTGGGCCCGCCCCGCTGCACGGCCTCCGCGACCTTGGCGAGGATCGAGGAGATGTCGGCCGGCGAGGCGGGACCGGTGGAGATCGTGACGCCGTCGCTGACGGTCGTGGTCGTGCCCGTCATGCCGCCGCTCTCGCCGGGCCCCGGCGGGCGCACCGACCAGGTCGCGCCGCCCAGGTTCGGCGCCTTCATCAGGTCGCGCGACTTGCGCCGCAGCACCATGCCGAGCAGCACCAGCAGCACGAAGGCGATCGCCGAATAGAGCAGGAAAGCTACGCCCATCGTCTTCATCGTGATGTCCTCGCGCGCTCCTTTCGGACCGCCGGACACGCAATAGATGCTCCGCGACACCGTATATTGGCCGGGCCGGTAGGAGGATCCGATCGATTCTTGCACCGCCTGGCCGTCGCAGGTCAGCGGCGTCGCGATGTTGGCGACCGGCGGATAGATGGCGAAGCCGGCGGTGGCGATCATCAGGCCGATGAACAGGCTGATCGCGGACACCATGATCAGCCCGCAGCCAACGAGATTGAGGCGGGGATTGACGCGAACTTCGACCACGGGCGACCTCCCTGCGCAACCGGGACGCTGCACGCGAGCCTATCCCCGGCTTGCCGGCCGGGGCAAGCCGGCTTGGCCTCACCGTCAGCGACGCGCAGGCACAGCGGAGCCGCGAAACCGGCGGGCGAGCAGCAGCACGACCGGCGCGACGATGAGGAAGGCGATCGCCGCATAGATGAGGAAGGACATGCCGATCGCGCTCAGGGTGATCTCCTCGCGCGTCCCGTTCGGACCGCCGGTGACGCAATAAATGTTCGGCGATCCGGCCTGCTCGCTCGGATGATAAGGGCCTCGGAAGGTGACGTGCACCGCCTCGCCATCGCAGATCAACGGCGTCGCGATGTCCGCGACCGGCGGATGGATCGCGAAGCCGGCGGTCGCGATCATGAAGCCGAGGAACAGGCTGATCGCGGCAGCGACCAGCCAGGCGCCGCGCCCGATTCCGGCGCGTGAATCGACAGTGGCTTCGACCAAGACCGACCTTTCTGGGCAACCGGGAGGCGCGAGCCTATCTCCGCGGCGCACCGTCCGACAAGCGTCGCGATCTCTCACTGGCTGAGAGAAGAAGCGGGGCGTCTTTTGACACCTCCGGCCCGCCTGCCTTTCCTGTGACCAAGGAGAGCAGGGGGTTCCAACTTGATGCAATCCGCCGAAAACAAAAGAAGCGACGGATCGGCCAAAGCGAAGGCGGC
>JAYRLF010000393.1:0-3780 GCA_041905385.1 Allosphingosinicella sp. | reverse complement strand
CGATCGGTCGCGCCGCGCGGAAATCGAATGCGGTGCCGGCGACCGGCAAGAAGGCGCCGGTCGGGATGCCTTTCTCGCTCGCCACGGCGATCCGCTCGGAGAAGATGCGCAGGCGATGATTGAAGACCGGGCCGGCCGCGGCGCCGGCGAGGTTGAAATAGCTGTGATTGGTGAGGTTGAGCACGGTCGGGGCGTCGCTGCGCGCCTCATAATCGATCCGCAGTGCGTGGCCCGGCAGCAACCGATAGGTGACGGCCACGTCGAGCCGGCCGGGAAAGCCCTGCTCGCCGGCCGGGCTCGCATAACGCAGCACCGCGCCCGGTCCATCCGGTCCGTCGAGCCGCTCGACCTGCCAGACCCGATCGATGAAATTCGACCCCTCCCCTCCGTGGAGCGCATTGGGCCCGTCATTGGCGGCCAGCCGGCTTTCGCGGCCGTCGATTGCGAAGCGCGCACCGGCTATGCGGCCGGCATAGCGGCCGACGATGCCGCCGAAGAAATAGGAGCGGTTGCGCGCCTCATAGGCGGCGAGGTCCGGCAGGCCAAGCACGACATTGTCGGTACGGCCGGTGCGGTCCGGAACCTCGATCGCGGTGATGATGCCGCCATAATCGAGGAAGCGGACCGTCATCCCATCGGCCGCGATCGCATATTCGTGGACGGCGCGGCCGTCCCGGGTCGTTCCATAAGGTCGCATGTCCACTCCCGTAGCTCCGGCAGCCGACGCGCCGAGCGCGGCCCATGCCGAGATGATCAAGAACGCGCCCCTCATCGCCGGCCGAGGCCCCGCAGCAGGAACTGGCGGATCCGGTCGCGCAATTGCGGCGTCGGCGGCCCGAGAATGCCGCGTTGCTCGGGCGCGAGATGTGCGGCCGGATCGCCATGATCGCGAAACACATAATGCTCATAGAGCGCGCGCCATGCGGCGCGCCGCGCCGGCGGCTGCTCGCCCAGCGCCAGCAAGCTGTGCACCATCGCTTCGAACGGCGAACCCGCGCCCGGCGGCGCCTCGTCCCACCAGTGGTTGACCAGCAGGTTGAAGTCCGAGAGCGCCTCGACATTGTGCCACCAGAGCGCGGGGATGTAGATCGCGTCGCCCGGCTCCAGCTCGGCCACCTGCGCCGCGGCAAGTGCCTCGCGAAACCGTGGGAATGTGTCGAAATCCGGATCGCGGACCGAGACCATGCTGGTCGGCTGGCCGGCCATATTGTGGTCGAGCGGCCCGACATAGAGATTGGCGACCTGCTCGGGTGGGAACAGGGTGAAGCGGCGGCGGCCGGCGACGACGCAGGCGAGATTGTCGGACTGGTCGAAATGCGTGCCGACCTGGCTCGGCGTCCCGAACCAGATGCGCGGCGCCGCATCGTAGTCGTCGAGCAGGCCCAGCCGGTTTTCCTGCTCCAGGCCCGGCAGGCACTGCGCGATCGGCGCGGCGCCGACATAGACGGACGGCGCGCCGGCCTGGCCGGCGAGCCGCTCGACATAGCGCAGCACCTCGCCGATCGCCCCCTGCCGACGCTCGAAATTGAAGTGGCGCATATCGTCGGCGTAGAAATAGCGTCCTTCGATGTCCGGCGGGCCGACAAAGGCCTCGACCGCGCCGCCGCGATCGAAGCGCTCAAGATAGGCGCAGAGCGCGCGCACCGACTGGCGCGCCTGCGCCACCATCGGCCAGTCTCCAGCCAGGCCGCGCATGACGGCAGGCGCGCCTGCGGCTGCGATCTCAGTGCGAAAGCGCTCGGGCGTGACATCCCGCCATTCGGCGATCGGCGGCGTCACGTTGTCGCCTTTCCAGAGTTGACCTCGGACCCTAGGGTCGCCCCATGAAGCCCGGCGCATCGCCCTACGATTTCTCGCTCAACGGCCGGCTTGACGTTTCGCTCGATCGGATCGGGGAGGAGCGCGAACCGGTGCTGGTGCTGGACGACGTGCTCGCCCGTCCACAGGCGCTGGTCGACTATGCGGCCCAGGAAGTGCGCTTCGCGCCGGTCTGGGGTCCGCAGGGCGGCTATCCCGGCATCCGAGCGCCGGCGCCGCTCAATTATGTCGAGAGCCTGGTGCGCAGCCTCAGCCCCGTGATCGAGAAGGCGTTCGGGCTCGAGCGCGTCCGGCTTGCCAATGCCGAATGCAATTTTTCGCTGGTGACGCTGCCGCCGGACCGGCTGGCGCCGCTGCAGCGCATTCCCCATGCCGACACGGCCGATCCGCTCCAATTCGCCCTGCTCCATTATCTCTGCGACGCACGGTTCGGCGGCACCGCCTTCTACCGTCATCGCGCGACCGGGTTCGAGACGCTGACCCCGGAACGGATTGTCGTCTATGAGCAGGCGCGCAACAGCGAGCTCGCGGACGGGACCGATTCTGCATACATCACCGGCGACCACCCGCACTATCTCCAGACCGCCACGTTCGAGGCCCGGCCGAACCGGGTGATCGTCTATCGCAGCCGGACCCTGCACAGCGGCCAGATCGAGGATCCGGCCGGACTCAGCGAGGATCCACGACGCGGCCGTCTGACCGCGAACATCTTCATCAATTACCGGTCGATCTGAGCCAAGGGAAAGGCTCCGCCGGCCAGGCCGGCGGAGCCTCCCTTCTGGCGCTGCCCGTGCCGTCAGAAGTTGGCGCGGAGGATGAAGCTGAACCGGCGATCGTTCATGAACCATGATCGCGGCCCGGTCAGGATCCGATCCGGCGTCGCCTCGATCACCGACGACGTCTTCACGATCTCGTTGAGGATGTTCACCGCCTGGACGCCGACCCGGAGATGGTCGTTGATCCGGAAGAAGATCGAGCCGTCGAGCGTGCCGGTCGATTCGTTGAAGATCGGCGCGAACGGCACGATCACGTCGCGGACCGTCAGCAGGAAGCGCGACCGCCAATTATAGGCCAAGCGGATCGACAAGGGCCCGCGTTCGTAGAAGGGCGTGATGTTGATCGTGTGCCGCGACAGGCCCTGCAGCGGCAGCAGGCTTGTGTCGACATTGGCCTGGTTGCCCGCCGCGACATCCGGATCGGTCTCCGACAAGGTGCTCTGGGCGACCCCGCTCGAATCCACATAGGTGTAGGTGACACCGAGGCCGAGCCCGGCAAGGAAGCCGGGCAGGAAATCATAGGTCTGCTGATAGCCGATCTCGAAGCCCTTGATCGTCCCAGTATCCTCCGCATTGACCGGCGTCGTGACGATCGCGTCGAACGTCGCGCCATTGTTGGTGAACGGTATTCGAGCGACGCCGTTGGTGAGGACGTTGTTCAGCCGCTTGTAGAACAAGGCGAGCGTGATCTGGCCGACATCCGAGAAATACCATTCGGCCGAAAGGTCGAAATTGGTCGACTCGATCGGTCGCAGGAACGGATTGCCGACCGTCGCACGCGCGATCGGGCGACCACCTCCGGCTTCGATATCCTCCTGGTTCGCGGCCAGGGACAGAGCGTAGAAATTGCGGGTCAGGCCGAAGTCGGGCGGCGTGATGCCGGTCGAATAAGCGGCGCGGAACTGGAGCCCGCCGCCCACCTCGAGCTTGAGATTCACGCTCGGCAGCAAATAGTCATATTGGACCCGCGCCGTATTGGTCGCGACGGCGCCGTTCGCCCAGGCGCGTGCCTGCTGCCGGACCTGCAGCGGCAGGCTGCAGAAAGGTGTTGGCGGAGGCGGATTGGGTATGTTCGGATTTGGCGGTGCGCCGCAGCCGCCGGCGGTCGGATTGTTCGGGTCGAACTCGTTGGTGAAACTGACGAGGATGAACGTCTGGCTGCCCTGCGCCCGGCGCGTCGTCTGCG
>JAYRLF010000014.1:0-24705 GCA_041905385.1 Allosphingosinicella sp. | reverse complement strand
GGCCAAGCTGGCCGGTGCATTGCCGCCGCCCCGTGAGGCCCGGCTCGCCGCCTTGCGGCGGGGCGACGATTTCCTCGACCGAGCCCTCATTCTCCACTTTCCGGGACCGAACAGCGCGACCGGCGAGGATGTGGCGGAGCTTCATCTCCACGGTGGGCGAGCGGTGGTCGCCGCGGTCGCGGCTGCGCTGGCGTCCATGGCGGGGCTACGGCCGGCCGAGCCGGGTGAATTCACTCGCCGCGCCTTCGAGAACGGTCGGATCGACCTGGCCGAGGCGGAAGGGCTGGCCGATCTCCTCCAGGCGGAGACCGAATCGCAGCGCCGCGCCGCCGTGGCGCTCGCCGGCGGCGCGCTCAGCCGCCAGGTCGAAATCTGGCGCCGGCAGGTGCTGGCGCTCGCTGCCCAGATCGAGGCCGTGCTCGACTTCGGCGACGAGGCGGACGTGCCGGATCTCCCTGCCGGTTTCGGTGGCCAAGTGGCGGCGCTGGCGGCCGAGATCGACTCCTGGCTGGCGCGGCCGCCGGCCGAGCGCCTGCGCGACGGCGTGAGGCTGGTCGTCGCCGGCCCCCCAAATTCCGGAAAATCCACACTTATCAATGCGTTAAGTGGACGCGACGTGGCGATCACCTCGGATATTCCGGGCACCACCCGCGATCTGATCGAGGCGCCGACGGCGCTCGGCGGTACGCCCTTCCTGCTGATCGACACGGCAGGGTTGCGCGACAGTGACGACGCGATCGAGACGATCGGCGTGGCCCGGGCCGAAGCCTCGGTGGAGGCGGCCGATCTGGTGCTCTGGCTCGGCGCGCCCGATTCGGCGCCGGATCGAGCGATCCGGGTGCAAAGCAAGGCCGACCTTCACCCCAAGGATCCGCGCTACGATCTCGCCGTTTCGCCAGTGTCCGGCCAGGGCATGGCCGATTTGGTCGAAACGATCGTCGCGCGTGGCCGGTCGCTCTTGCCCGGGGAGAGCGAGGTCGCGTTGCACCGTCGGCACCGCGAGATTCTTGGCCAAGTGGTTGAGTCTCTGGAGGAAGCCGTTAGAGAGGCGGACCCGCTGGTGCAGGCGGAGCTGCTACGCGGCGCCCGGGCGTCGCTGGACCGGATTACGGGCCGAGCGGGTGTCGAGGACGTGCTCGACTTGCTGTTCGGCCGCTTCTGCATCGGGAAATGATGTTTCACGTGAAACGGGCCGATTGGGACGTGGTCGATCAGTTCGATATCTTGGTCGTTGGCGGTGGCCATGCCGGCACGGAAGCAGCTGCGGCCGCGGCGCGGATGGGCGCGTCGGTGGCGCTGGTCAGCTTCACCCGCGAGCAGATCGGCACCATGTCCTGCAACCCGGCCATGGGCGGTCTCGGCAAAGGCCATTTGATCCGGGAGGTCGACGCCTATGACGGCCTGATCGCGCGCGCTTCCGACGAGGCGGCGATCCATTATCGCATGCTCAACGCCAGCAAGGGGGCGGCCGTGCGCGGTCCCCGCATCCAGGCGGACCGCCGGCGCTACAAGGCAGCGATCCATCGGCTGATCGACTCCCAGGCCAATCTCTCGATCGTCGAGGGTGAGGTGTCCGCCCTGGAATTCGCGTCAGGGCATATCCAGGGCGCGGTTTTTGCCGATGGCCGCCGGCTTTCCGCCCGCGCAGTGATTCTTGCCACCGGAACTTTCCTCGGCGGCAAGCTCCATTTCGGCATGGACAATTGCGCCGGCGGCCGGGTCGGGGAGCGCGCCGCGACCGCCTTGGCCGGGCAGCTTCGCGATCTCGGTCTGCCGATTGCGCGGTTGAAGACGGGGACGCCGCCGCGGCTCGATGGCCGCACGATCGACTGGAGCCGGCTCGAGCGCCAGCCCTCGGACGACGGGGCCTGGACGATGTCGCCGATGAGTCAGGGCCGAACGGCGCCCCAGCTCTTCTGCGCCATTGCCCGAACCAACCTCCGGACCCATGAAATCATCCGCGACAATCTTCATCGATCGCCGCTCTTTGCCGGAGAGATCGAGGGGATCGGTCCGCGCTACTGTCCTTCGATCGAGGACAAGGTCCATCGCTTTGCCGATCGGGACGGGCACCAGATCTTCCTCGAGCCGGAAGGGGTCGACGATCACACCATCTACCCCAATGGGATCTCGACCTCGCTACCGACAGAGGTCCAGCTGGATCTGGTGCGGTCGATGGAAGGGTTGGAGCGTACAGAGATTCTTCAGCCGGGCTATGCGGTCGAATATGACCATATCGATCCGCGCGCCCTCACCCCAACCCTGCAGGTTCGCACGCTCGAAGGGCTGTATCTGGCGGGGCAGATCAATGGAACGACCGGCTATGAGGAGGCCGCGGCCCAGGGGCTGGTTGCCGGCCTGAACGCGGCCGCCTGGGTGCAGGGCAAGCCGTCGATCCTGTTTGACCGTGCCGATTCCTACATCGGCGTGATGGTCGACGATCTGGTCCTGCAGGGCGTCACTGAGCCTTATCGGATGCTCACCGCCCGCGCGGAATATCGCCTTCGATTGCGCGCCGACAATGCCGGCAGCCGGCTGACGCCCCACGCCATCGCCATTGGCTGTGTTTCACCTGAAAGGCGCGCCCATTTCGACCTGTTGCAGTCTCGACGCGCAGCGCTCGAAGCGCGCCTGCAACGAAGCTTCTCCGGCGCCGCGTTGCGCGATGTGGGTGTTGCTGTGAGCGACGACGGGATTCGCCCCCTCACCGAGTGGCTTCGCTTTCCGGAGATCGAGCGTACCACGCTGCTAGCAATCGATCCGGAAATCGGGGAATTTCCCCAACTCGTCGTCGATGAGGCGGTCCAGGATCATCGTTACGCACCCTATGTCGCGCGCCAGGCAAGCGAGATAGCGCGCTTGCGGACCGACGAAGCCGTACGCTTGGCCCCAGACATGGATTTTGCGGCCATTCCGGGCCTGTCCAACGAAATGGTCGAGAGGCTGGAATCGGCGCGCCCAAGCACATTGGGGGCTGCCGCCCGCGTCCGGGGTGTAACCCCGGCAGCCCTGGCCGCCATCCTCGTCCATGCCCGCCGCCGGGCGGCATGAGCGCGGAGGCGGAAGCGCGCGCCGAGCTTGAGCGCCGGTTCGATGTTTCACGTGAAACACTGGCTCGGCTCGACGCCTTTGCCGCGCTGATTCGTGACGAAGCCAGGAACCAGAATCTCGTCTCCGCGGCGACCCTCGCTCACCTCTGGCATCGCCATTTCCTCGATTCGGCGCAGCTGCTGCGATTCGCGCCCTCCCCCGAGGCATCATGGGTCGATCTGGGCAGCGGGGCCGGCTTCCCCGGCCTGATCATCGCCGCCCTGCACAAGGGTCCGGTCACCTTGGTCGAAGAGCGCAGGCTGCGGATCGAGTTCCTGCATCGGGCGGCGGCGCTTCTGGAGGTCGACGCCGAGATCGTCGGCAGCCGCGTCGAACGGGTTGCGCCGCGCCCCTATGACGTGATCAGCGCGCGCGCCTTTGCGCCATTGCCGCGCCTGCTCGACTTAGGCACACGCTTTTCCACAAAAAACAGCGTCTGGATCCTTCCCAAGGGCCGCAACGCCCAGTCCGAACTGGAAGCCGTCCGCCCTTCATGGCAGGGTAGCTTCCGCCTCGAGCCGAGCCTGACCGATGACGAGGCCGGAATCATCGTCGCCCGCGGGGTCAAGCGCCTGAAGGACCAGTGACATTATGATCAGGATTGCGGTTGCGAACCAGAAGGGCGGCGTCGGCAAGACCACCACCGCGATCAATTTGGCGACGGCGCTCGCGGCGACCGGTTGCCGCGTTCTGCTGGTCGACCTCGATCCGCAGGGCAATGCGTCGACGGGACTCGGCATCGGCCAGGCCCAGCGCGAGAGTTCGAGTTACGAGCTGCTGACCGGCCAATGCACGATCGAGCAGGCGGTGGTGGCCACGCGCGTGCCGCGGCTCGACATCGTCCCGGCCAAGGTCGACCTGTCCGGCGCGGAGGTCGAACTCATTGAATTCGAACAGCGAACCCACCGGCTCGACAAGGCGCTCGAGGGCGCGCCCGACCATCTCTGGGACGTCTGCCTGATCGATTGCCCGCCCTCGCTCGGTCTGCTCACCGTCAATGCCCTGATCGCCGCCAATTCGATCCTGGTGCCGCTCCAGGCCGAATTCTTCGCGCTCGAGGGGCTCAGCCAGTTGCTCCAGACGGTCGAGCGCGTCCGCGCCCGCTTCAATCCCGAATTGTCGATCCTCGGCGTCGCGCTGACCATGTACGATCGTCGCAACAATCTCTCCGCCCAGGTTGCCGACGATGTCCGCGCCTGCCTGGGCAATGTCGTCTTCACCACCGTGATCCCGCGCAACGTCCGCTTGTCCGAGGCGCCGAGCCATGGCATTCCGGCCCTGATCTACGATCATCGCTGCCCGGGCTCCGAAGCCTATATGGCGCTCGCGCGCGAGCTGATCGCGCGCCTGCCCAAGAAAGCGGAGGCGGCATGAGCGACGAGCTTCCCAAGCGCCGGCCCTCCGGCCTCGGCCGCGGCCTCTCCTCGCTGCTCGGCGAGGTCCAGCGCGAGACGCCGGTGAGCGGCGCCGGCGGCCGCGACGTCCGCCAGATCCCTGTCGCCAGCATCGAGCCGCATCCCGGCCAGCCGCGCCGGATCTTCGCCGAGGAAGCGCTCGCCGAGCTCGCCGCCTCGATCGAGGATCGCGGGGTGATCCAGCCGATCATCGTCCGCCCGCACGGCCACCGCTTCCAGATCGTCGCCGGCGAGCGGCGCTGGCGCGCGGCGCAGAAGGCGCGGCTGCACGAGATCCCGGCGATCGTCCGCGAGTTCAACGACGAGGAAACGCTTGAGATCGCCTTGCTGGAGAATATTCAGCGCCAGGATCTCAACGCGATCGAGGAAGCGCAGGCCTATCGGCGCCTGGTCGAGGATTACAGCCATACCCAGGAAGAGCTCGGCAAGCTCGTCCACAAGTCGCGCAGCCATGTCGCTAACCTGTTGAGATTGCTCGATCTTCCACCAAAGGTGCAGCTGCTGGTCGGGGCCGGCGAGCTGACCATGGGCCATGCCCGGGCGCTGATCACCGCACGCGACCCGGAATCGCTCGCCGACGAGGTGATCCGGCGCGGCCTGTCGGTGCGCGAAACCGAGAAGCTCGCCCAGACCTCCAAGCCGAAGAAGGCGCGTCCGGCCGCCGCCGGCTATGACGGCGCCAGCGCCGACATCGCCGCGCTCGAGCGCCAGCTCGGCGACATGCTTGGGCTCAAGGTCACGATCAAACATGCCGCCAAGGGCGGTCAGGTCTCGCTCGCTTATTCGACGCTCGACCAGCTCGACATGATCTGCCAGCGGCTCAGCGGGGACAAGTTCTGACGCCCGCAGGCGTCACGATCTCTGAAAGAAGAAGCGGAACGCGCGCGGAGACGCGGAGGCGCGGAGCTGCCGTGGGGGGCCTCCGGCGCAACAGGCATTTCGGGACCGCGCTTGAAGCTGGCTGCCCCTCCGCGTCTCCGCGCCTCCGCGCGAAACTTTCAGCGCAGCCGCGCCGCCTGCCGGCAGATCGCGAACAATTCCGCATCGGCGGCGACGATCCCCGGCCCGCCTGGGCTCATCACCTGGCGCTCGGCCTCGATCAGCCGGCTCATCGCTTTGGCCAGCAGCGGCGCCCGCCACCGCGCCAGTTGCGCGCCGACCGCATCTTTCTCTTTCCAGAACAAAGACTTGCCCGATGACGCCATGACGGCGGACGGGCTGCTGCCGGCCTCGACCTCGCCGCGCAGCCGCGCCAGCAGGGAGAGCCGCCGCATCAGCGCCCGGATCAGGGTGATGCCTTCCTGTCCTTCCGATCGCAGCCGGGCAATCTCGGCCTCGAGCTGGGCCGGGTCGCCGCCCAAGATGCTGTCGACCAGGCGGGTGAGATCGCCCTCGTCGCTATTGGCGCCGACCGCATCGACCGTCTCATGGTCGAGCGTCTTCACCGCCGTCGGTGCGGCGTCGAGATAGAGCGCATATTTGCCCAGCTCCTGCTCGATGATCGACCGGTTGCCGCCGCTCGCATCCGCGATGCGCTGGGCGACGTCGCCCCTGATATCCAACCCCAGGCCGCGGCCGAGCTCGCCGACCAGCCGGCCGGCGTCGCGCGCGTCGGGCAGATAGGAGGCGAAGGCCAAAGCCGCCGGATCGGCGAGCGCAAGTTTGAGCAATCGAGACGCGGGCTTGAGCGCGCCCGCCACGATCGCCACCGGATTGCCCGCCGCCGGCGCCTCGCTCAGCGCCTCGACGGCCGCGGTCACCTCGTCGCCGGCCTGGTCGACCAACACCCATCTCTTGTCGCCGAACATCGAGAAGGAGGCGGCCTCGTCGGCCAGCCGCGCCGGATCCGCTTTCAGCTCGGCGCCGGTCAGGTCGATCCGCTCGGCGCCCTCCCCCATCGCGCCGGCGAGCCGCTTCATCAGGCCGCGGCTGCCGGCCTCGTCGGGACCGTAGAGCAGGAAATAGCGTGTCTGCTCCGGCTCGCGCAGCGCCCGCTCGATCTGGGCGCGATTGGCTTTCACTGGGCCGGGCCGTTGCCGGCCGTATTGGTTCGCGAGGCGTAGAGCCCGATCCGCGCGACGATCTGGTCGGCGACCTCGACCGCGAGCCGCTCGAGCGCGGTCTGCTCGGCGGCAACGGTCGCATATTCGGAGGAGACGACGTCGACGCCGGCGTCGGAGCCAGCGGTCGCGTCGAGCAGCACGGTGCCGCGCCCGGCATCGACCAGCCGGTAGCGGGCGCGCAGCGAGCGCCGTTCGCGCGTCACCGCATTGTCGCGCCTGATGCCGAAGCCGGTGATCTGGTCGTCCAGCTCGACCACCAGCCGGTAGCGCGGGCTGCCCTGCAGCGCGAACCGGTCCTCGAGCGCGGTCCGCACCAGCCAGCCGGCCCGGCCCTCGATCGGCGCGACCTCGACGCCGCGCAGGGTCTGCACGACGACGCCGCTGCCGCCGCCGCTGTAGAGCGGGCGCAGGCCGCAGGCCGGCAGGCAAAGAACAAGCGCGAGGAGAAGCGCCCGCTTCATGCGACCAGATTCACCAGCCGGTCGGGCACGACGATGATCTTGCGCGGCGGCTTGCCCTCGAGGATCCGCACCACCTTCTCCGAGGCGAGCACCATTTCCTCGATCGCCTCGCGCGGAGCGCCCTTGGGCGCGGTCAGCGTGTCGCGCAGCTTGCCGTTGACCTGGATCGCGATCGTCACCTCGTCCTCGACCAGCAGCGCCGGATCGGCCGCGGGCCAGGCGGCGTCGGCGATCAACCCTTCGCGGCCGCTCGCCGCCCAGGCTTCCTCGGCAATGTGCGGCACCATCGGCGCCACCAGCCGCAGCATCGTCTCGATCGCCGCGTCGCGCGACGCCGAGGGCCTCGCCTTCTCGATCGCATTGGCGAGCTCGTAGACGTTGGCGACCGCCTTGTTGAAAGACAGCGACTCGATATTGGCGCCGACCGCCGCGATCGTCTGGTGCAGCTTGCGGTCGAGCGGCTTGTCCTCGCCTTCATTGCCGGAGGGCTCGCTCGCCAGCCGCCACAAGCGCTGGACGAAGCGCCACGCGCCCTCGATCCCGGCCTCGCTCCATTCGAGGTCGCGCTCGGGCGGCGAATCGGAGAGCATGAACCAGCGCACCGCGTCGGCGCCATATTGGTCGACGATCGGCTCCGGATCGACCGTGTTGCGCTTCGACTTGGACATTTTCTCGACCCGGCCGGTCTCGAGCGCTTCGCCGGTCGCGACCTCGATCCACTGGCCGTCGCGCCGCGCCGCCTCGTCGGGGCTGACCCATCGGCCGTCGGAGGCGCGATAGGTCTCATGGGTGACCATGCCCTGTGTGAACAGGCCGCTGAACGGCTCGGCGACGTCGATCATCCCGAGATGCTGGAGCGCCCGCGTCCAGAAGCGGGCGTAGAGCAGGTGCAGGATCGCATGCTCCACCCCGCCAATATATTGGTCGACCGGCATCCAGCGCTGGGCGACCGCCTTGTCGAACGGCCGGTCCGCCGGCTGGCTGGCGAAACGGATGAAATACCAGGCGGAGTCGACGAAAGTGTCGAGCGTGTCGGTCTCGCGCCGGGCCGCGCCGCCGCAGCTCGGGCATGCGACGTCGCGCCAGGTCGGATGGCGGTCGAGCGGATTGCCGGGCACGTCGAACGTGACGTCCTCGGGCAGTTTCACCGGCAATTGGTCCTTCGGCACCGGCACCGCGCCGCACGCCTCGCAATGGATGACCGGGATCGGCGTGCCCCAGTAACGCTGGCGCGACACGCCCCAGTCGCGCAACCGCCAGACCGTCGTGCCCGCGCCCCAGCCTTCCGCTTCGGCGCGCGCGATCACCGCCGCCTTGGCCGTTTCGACGTCCACGCCGTCGAGGAAGCGGGAATTGACCAGCACCCCGTCGCCGCTCTCGGCCTCCCCCTCGACCGGCTTGCCGGCATCGTCGGGCGAGGCGGCGACCACGCGCTGGATCGGCAGGCCATATTTGCTGGCGAACTCGAAGTCGCGCTGGTCGTGAGCTGGCACACCGAAGATCGCGCCGGTGCCGTAATCCATCAGCACGAAATTCGCGATGTAGACCGGCAGCAGCCAGTCCGGATCGAGCGGGTGGGCGACCTTGAGGCCGGTGTCGAAGCCCTTCTTCTCCGCCGTCTCGAGCTCGGCCGCGGTGGTGCCGCCCTGCTTGCACTCGGCGATGAAGGCGGCGACGTCGTCGCGCGTCGCGGCGATCGCCTGCGCGATCGGGTGATCGGGCGACAGAGCGGCGAAGCTCGACCCGAAGATTGTGTCGGGCCGGGTCGTGAACACCTCGAACCCGTCATGGCCGCCGACCGGCTCGGTGAGGCGGAAGGAGAAGCGCATGCCCCGGCTCTTGCCGATCCAGTTCTCCTGCATCAGCCGGACCTTGTCGGGCCATTGGTCGAGCGTGCCGAGCCCGTCGAGCAGATCCTCGGCGAAGTCGGTGATCTTGAGGAACCACTGGCTCAATTTGCGCCGCTCGACCAGCGCGCCCGAGCGCCAGCCGCGGCCGTCGATCACCTGCTCGTTGGCGAGCACGGTCATGTCGACCGGGTCCCAATTGACCTCGCTCTCCTTGCGATAGACCAAGCCCGCTTCGAACAGGTCGACGAACAAGGCCTGCTCCTGGCCGTAATAGGCCGGATCGCAGGTCGCCAGCTCGCGGCTCCAGTCGAGCGCGAAGCCGAGCCGCTTCAGCTGCGCCTTCATCGTCGCGATGTTCGACCAGGTCCATTCGCCGGGATGGACGTTGCGCTCCATCGCCGCATTCTCGGCCGGCATGCCGAACGCGTCCCAGCCCATCGGGTGGAGCACTTCGAAGCCGTTCATCCGCCGGAAGCGGGCGAGCACGTCGCCCATCGTGTAGTTGCGGACATGGCCCATGTGGATGCGCCCCGACGGATAGGGGAACATCTCGAGGATATAGGCCTTGGGCTTGGCGCTCGTGTCGGAGGCGCGGAACGTGCCCGCTTCCTCCCAGACCTGCTGCCAATGGGCATCGGCCTTGAGCGGATTGAAGCGCGATGCCATCGCGAAGCTCTTTTCTATGAAGGGTTATCCGGCGATTGCGGCGCGCCTGAGGTCGCGGGCGCGGGTCAGGATGATCTCCTCGAGCCGCTGCACCGTCGCCGCCGTGACCGGAGCGTCGACCCATTGGCCGTTGGTCATCGTCTGGCGCGCGGCATTGACCCTGAGCGCGTCGGCGCGAAGGTCGCGGTCGAGAATCGTCACCGTCACCTTCACCCGATCGGTCGGATTGTTGGGATTGGCGTACCAGTCGGTGACGATCACGCCGCCGTTCGAATCGGTCTGGGCGAGCGGCGCGAACGACAGGGTGTCAAGGGCGGCGCGCCACAGATAGGCGTTGACGCCGATCGTGGTGACCTGGCTGGCGGCTAGATCGACCTCGCGCGCCTGATCCTCGGGCGCGTTGCCGAGCGTGCGGTTGATGTCGTCGCGGATGAACTGGCAACCGGCCAGGGCCGCGGCGCCGGCAATCGCCAAGCCGAGAGAGAGAACGCGCGCCATCTTGGAAATCCTCGGAAACTGGGTGGGTTCGCCCGTCGTTATAGATAAGGACGCGCAGGCGGCAAGCGCTATGGTGACATGCCCCGGACGCGGCGGCTGGGCGGCTCCGGTCATCGAACGGCAAGGGAGGTTGTGGAAAAGTTGCAACAGCCCGGATGATTCACGCGCACGGTGACACCGGTCGCTAGGCATCGGGGCCGAGTCGTACTAAATCCGGGATGGATTGGAGTCGTATGTGAAGAGCTTACGGGCCCTCGGCGCGGCAGGCGGCGCATCGCTGATTGCGATGGCGCTGGTGCTCGCCCCTGCCCTGGCCGCATCGACTCAGCGCACCAAGGCGCGCGCCGCGGCGCCGTCGCTCAACAGCCGTCCGGTCGGTGTGTTCACCCCTGCCGTCTCCGATCCCCGGCTCGCCGCCGTGCTCGCGCGGCGCGGCACGACCCTCAACAGCGAGTTCCGCTTCACCCCGGCCTCCGCCGATCCGAGCCGCGCGGTGCGCGTCGCCGTGCGTGCGCGCGCCTCGACGCCGGCCGAGGCCCGGACCGCGCTGGCGACGACCTCGTCCACTCCGGTCACGGCGATCACGCCCAGCTCCTACAATCTCGGCGTCTCGCTCGGCTGGCGCCGGTTCGCACTGACCGGCGACATCGCCCAGTCGGAAGGCGGCGTCCTGCCCGGCCGGCGCGATTCGGCCCAGATCGGCATGAGCTACCAGGCCAATCGCCGGCTCACCGGCCGTGTCGCCGTCGCCGCGGAGCGCAGCGAGGGCACGCAGCGGCTCGTCGCCGACGACCAGGCCTATTCGCTCGACGTCGGCGGCGCCTTCTCGATCGCCCGCAATGTCGATGTGACCGGCGGCGTCCGCTACCGGATCGCCCGCGACCGTCTCGAGGTGCTGCAGCGCGACGAGCGTCGCGACAGCCAGGCGGTCTATGTCGGCACGGCTTTCCGCTTCTAAGTCTCTATAAAAGCATCGATTCCTGCCCAGCCATAGGCGCCGCGCGCCTGCAATTGGCGGCCGCGTGCCGGAGTCATTCCGCCCAGCGCAATGACCGGCAGATCGGTCCGGCGGGCAAGCCGCGCGAAGCCGTCGGGTCCGAGTAGGTCCGCATCGGGGTGGCTTCGTGTCGGAAAGACCGGCGAGAGGAACAGGAGATCGGCGCCGGCGCGCTCGGCGGCGCGGATCTCGCGAAGGTCGTGGACCGGACAGCTGCGCAGGCCGCGGCCACGCCCTCGGCCGTGGCTGCCGTCGGCGCCCCAGGCCTTCGCCATCGCTGCCGGCCCGGCCAGCAGCAGCAAATGGCCGCGCCGTCGCGTCGCCCGGCGGACGCGATCGAACAAGGCGCGCCGCTCGATTTGGCCGAGACTATAGTGGCGGAAGACCAGGCCCGCGCGTCGCGGCAGCCGGTCGATCGCGTCGAACAGACGGTCGCCCAGCCGTTCGTCGGTCATCAGCCACAGGCGCGGGAGAGGCTGGCCGCTGCGCATCGCGCTTCCTATAGCAGCCGCGATGAGCGACGCATCCCAGAGGCTCGAGATGGTGAGAGGGCGGATCGCGCATGCGGTCTCGCCGGGCGCGAGCCCACCGCCGTCACCCTGATCGCCGTCTCGAAGACCCATCCGGCCGAAGCGGTCGAGGAATTGATCGCCGCCGGCCAGCGCGACTTCGGCGAGAATCGGGTGCAGGAGGCGCAGGCGAAGTGGCCCGCTCTCAAGGCGCGCCATCCCGATCTCCGGCTCCATCTGATCGGCCAGCTCCAGTCGAACAAGGCCCAGGACGCGGTCGCCTTGTTCGATTCGATCCACTCGGTCGACCGGCCGTCGCTGGTCGACGCGCTCGAAAAGGCGATGGCCAGGGCCGGCCGGCGCCCGGACTGCTTCATCCAGGTCAATATCGGCGACGAGGATCAGAAAGGCGGCTGCCCGATCGCCGAGCTGGCCGCTTTGCTCGAGCGCGCCCGCGCGCTGCCGATCGTCGGCCTGATGTGCATCCCGCCCGCCGATGTCGAGCCGGCGCCCTATTTCGCCCTGCTCGCCAAGCTGGCGCGGCGCCATGACGTAACCGGCCTCAGCATGGGCATGTCGGCGGATTTCGAGACGGCGGTGATGGTCGGCGCGACCCATGTCCGGGTCGGCACCGCCTTGTTCGGGGAGCGGCCGCGGCCGTGAGGTTCGAAGGCCTGATCTTCGACTTCGACGGCGTGATGCTCGAAAGCGAGTGGGCCGGCAACAAGCAGATCGCCGACTATCTCACCGCCATCGGCCATCCGACCTCGGTCGAGGAGTCGATGAACAATTTCATGGGCCTCGCCGGCGCCGATTTCATCGGCGCGATCGAGCGCTGGATCGGCCGGGTGCTGCCGGACGATTTCCACAGCGCGCGGGCCGAGGAGGATGCGCGTGCGATCGCCGAGGGGATCGAGGCGGTCGAGGGCGCAGTCGCCTTCATTCGCTCTTTGCCGTCCGCGCTGCCGCGGGCGATCTGCTCGTCCAGCTCGACCGAGTGGATCCTTTCCCATCTCGCCCATATCGGCCTCGCCGGCGCATTCGGGAATCGGATCTTCAGCGGCCGCGAGCATGTCGCGCGCGGCAAGCCCGCCCCCGACCTCTATCTGCTCGCCGCTCGGGAGTTGGGCGTCCCGATCGAGCGGATCGCGATCATCGAGGATTCGCCGGTCGGCGTCGAAGGCGCCCTCGCCTCCGGCGCCACCGTCATCGGCCTGGTCGCCGGCCGCCACTGCATGCCCGGGCACGAGGACAGGCTGCGCGACCTCGGCGTCCGGCACATCGCCCGCGATTTCGAAGAGGTCCGTTCCTTGCTCGGGCTCGGCGACTGACGCCGGACGGCGGTTCGACGCGGCCGCGCTGCATTTCACGCGAAGACGCGAAGACGCGAAGAAGGGCGCGCAGCGCCACCTCGCATGAAAGCCACTTCACCCGCGGATATGCACGGCCTTCCCGGCGGCACGACCCCTTCGTGTCTTCGCGTCTTCGCGTGAAACCATTGCTGCGGCTGCGCCGCAAGATGGTTGGCGGGTACGCGCAGGAGCCCAAGCGCTAAAGCTGATGCCCGCTCCGGTCGCGCTTGGTCGCGAGATAGGCTCGGTTGTGCTCGCCCTCGCCCGCCTTGAGCGGCACCCGCTCGACCACCTCGATCCCCTCGCCGGCGAGCGTCGTCACCTTGGCGGGATTGTTGGTCAGCAGCCGGATCCGGGTCTGGCCGAGCCGCTCGAGCATCCGCGCCGCGACCGCGAAATTGCGCTCGTCGTCGGCAAAGCCGAGCCGCAGATTCGCCTCGACCGTGTCGAAGCCCAGGTCCTGCAGCGCATAGGCGCGCAATTTGTTGACCAGGCCGATGCTGCGCCCCTCCTGGCGCAGATAGAGCAGGATGCCCCAGCCCGCCGCCGCGATCGCGGTCAGCGCCGCGCCGAGCTGCGGCCCGCAATCGCATTTCAGCGAGCCGAGCGCGTCACCGGTCAGGCATTCGCTGTGCACGCGCACCAAAGGCGGCGTCCCGTCGGGCGCGCCGATCAGCAAGGCGACATGTTCGCTCGTGTCGCCGTCGGACCGGAAGGCGACGATCTCGCCTTTCTCGGCAAAACGGTTCGGCAATCGCGCGCGCGAGACGATGCGCAAGTCGGCTCCGCCGGAGAAGGACATCACGTCCAGGGCCGTCACCGACGCCTCGGCCTCGGTCCCGCGCCGCGTGAACAAGGCCGGCAGCAGCCCGGCGAGGCGCGCGAGGCGGATCGCGGCCGCCGCCGTCTCGTGCGAGCAGAGCGGCCCGGTCCGGAACGGTCCTTTCAGCGGGAAAGCAAGGTCGAGCGCCGGATCGGCGATGGCGGTGGATGCGGCGAGGTCGGTCGCGCGGTCGCGCAGGATCCGGACCGGCTCGGTCGGCACCGCCTCGCGCTGGTTGGTGAGCTTGAGCGTCGCCGCGCGGTTGCCGGAAATGAGCAGGTCGGCCGGACTCTCGCCGTCGAACCGGTAGAGCTCCTCCTGGTCGGCGGTCTCGACCGCGAGCAGCAGCACGCCGTCGACCGCCACCGGCCAGCCGCGCCGCAGCGCGTCGATCGCGCGGGCAACGTCCCGCGCGCCGCTCAAAGCGCGAATTCCGTCATCAGCGGGACATGGTCGGACGGCCGCGCCCAGGCCCGGCAGGGCTCGAACACCTTGTGTCCGACCGCCAGCTTGGCGACGTCGCCGGTCGCCCACATATGGTCGAGCCGGCGGCCGCGATCGTTGCGGGTCCAGTCGGGCGAACGATAGCTCCACCAGGTGTGCAGCCGCTGCGGCGCCGGGAAGAAATGGCGGCCGAGATCGACCCAGTCGTTGCTCTGCTGGAGGCCGGTCAGCGCGGCGACCTCGATCGGCGTGTGGCTGACGACGTTGATCAGCTGCTTGTGGCTCCACACGTCGCATTCGAGCGGCGCGATGTTGAGGTCGCCGACCAGGATGGTCGGCACCCGGCAGCTCTCCGACCAGCGCGTCATCCGCTCGATGAAGTCGAGCTTCTGGCCGAATTTGGGATTCTGGTCGCGGTCGGGAATGTCGCCGCCGGCCGGGACATAGACGTTCTCGATGCGGATGCCGCAGTCGAGCCGGACGCCGATATGGCGGGCCTCGCCATTGGCCTGCCAGTCGAGCCGGTCCTCCTCGCGGATCGGCAGCTTGCTCGCGATCGCGACGCCGTGGTGCATCGGCTGGCCGCAGATCATCAGGTGCGCATAGCCGAGCCTCCGGAACAGCCCTTCCGGAAATTCGGAATCGCGGACCTTGGTCTCCTGCAGGCAGAGGATGTCGGGCGATTCCTCGGTCAGGAACCGCTCGACGATGTCGAGGCGGGCCCGGATCGAATTGATGTTCCAGGAGGCGATTTTGAGAGACGAGGACATTGGCGCGGGCTTAGCGAGTGTTATCGGGTCCCGCTAGCGCGAGATCGGTGCCGTAACGGTGAAGAAACGGAAAGGCCGCCACTCCGGGGGCGTGGAGCGGCGGCCTACCAAGCGTTGTTACGCGAGGTCAATTGCGCTGGTCCGACCCGGACAACAGGGGGAAAATCCGAAGCCTAACCCCGCAATTGCAGCCTTAGCTATAAGGGGGGCGACCTGTCGCTCTGATGAACGAATCTTGTCAGCAATCTGTCCCTAGCCCCGCGGTCCGCGCCGGCGCGGATCCCGCCAGGCGAAGGCGCTGTCGGCGACCGCGACGTTGAAACGCTGGTTCGACAGGCGGACGCTGGTCAGATTGTTCTGCGCGTCGACCGTGTTCCAGCCCTGCAGGATCAACCCGGACGGCGCATTGGGCGCCTTGGCGAAGGCGAGCGTGATCGTGCCGAACTCGCGCCGGCGGCGATCGCGCGCCTCGACCATCAGCACCTGATTGTCCTCGCGGGTTACGCGGGCGTAGCGCGACAGGTCCTGCGAGGGATCGAGCAGCACCGAGAGCGGCGAATCGTTGATCGGCCAGCGCTGGACCTGGCGGACGTCGTAATCGACGAAGGTCAGCGCGCGGCCGTCGCCGACGATCAGCATGTTGGCGCTGCGGCCATAATCGAAGCGGATGCGGCCGGGCCGCTTGATCGTGAGATTGCCGCTCAGCGTGCGGCCGCGGCGGTCGGTCTGGGTGAAGCTGGCGGTCATCGTGTCGACTGCGCGGAGATGGGCCTGGACCCGGGCGAGGCCGGAGCCGGTCTGCGCGCTCGACGCGACCGGAATTGCGACCGCGGCGACGGCCAGCGGCGTGAGGATGAGGGAAAGGGCGCTGAGGCGCGTCATATCACTTCCTTTTCGGGATCTTTTGGGCGGCGCTATGGTGATCTGCGCTTGAATGCGGCGTTAACCCATGGGTTCCATCTCGTCACGACTTCGACCACCGGTCTCTGGTGAAACCTTTCGGACGGACTCACTTTTGCCTCGTTTTGCCGCAAGGTTGGATCGCCGACGCGTAAGGGGGAATCTCAGGTAGGTTCTATTGTGCTAGAGTCGCGTTGGGGAGCACTTGATGGCGACTGTCTTTGAAGCCGAGGTCGATCGCAACTTCGATGCGTTCGAGCGAATGTTGGGCCAGCTCTTGAGCAAACATCGCGGCGAATTCGTCCTGATGAAGCGCGGTGCCGTGGTTGCGTGCTTCGACACGGAGGCGCATGCGCTGGCAGCTGGTCGTCACCAGTTTCCAGACGGCTTATTCTCGGTGCAGGAAGTGACTGATCGCCCGGTCGACCTCGGCTTTTTCAGTCATGCGGTCAATCCACGGATCGCTTGATCAGCTCCAGCCTCTGATTGAGGTAAGTATCGGGCCGCCGCCAAGCAAATTCGGCGAGCGGAGGACTTGTGCCGCGTTGATTGATACCGGCGCAACGAGAACGTGCCTCACTCGGTCGCTGATCCACTCGCTCGGCCTCGAGGCAAAGGCAAAGTTGCTCGTCGCAAGCGCTACCTCTGGCCCGGAGCGGGTCTGGGCCTACGGTTATTCGCTCGGATTGTTTTGCACCAATCTCTCGGCAAGCAAGACGCTCTATGTGATTGATCGAGAATTCACGGCCCCCTGGTTTGTGGACAATCAGAATTTTGATGTCCTGCTAGGCATGGACATCATCTCCCAAGGGCGGCTCGTGTTCGAGCCCGGCGGCGACTTCCGGTTCGAATTTGATTTTTGAAATCAGACCAGCGGCCGCCCGTCCGTATCGACCAGCACTTCGCGCCGGCCGACATGGTCGGGAGCGCTGACGAAGCCTTCTTTCTCCATCCGCTCGATCAGCCGCGCCGCGCTGTTATAGCCGATCCGCAGCTGGCGCTGGATGTAGGAGGTCGAGGCCTTCTGGCTCTCGGCGACGACCTGGACCGCCTTGCGGAACATCTGGGTCTCGGCATCGTCCTCGCCGGTCGGCTGGCCCTCGAACATATAGCCGCCGTCCTCGGGCTCCTCGGTGACCGCCTGGATATAATCGGGCTGGCCCTGGCTGCGCCAATATTCGGCGACCGCGCGCACCTCCTCGTCGGAGACGAACGGGCCGTGGACGCGGGCGATCTGCTTGCCGCCGGGCATGTAGAGCATGTCGCCCTTGCCGAGCAGCTGCTCGGCGCCCTGCTCGCCGAGGATGGTGCGCGAATCGATCTTGGAGGTGACCGAGAAGGAGATCCGGGTCGGCAGGTTCGCCTTGATCACGCCGGTGATGACGTCGACCGACGGCCGCTGCGTCGCCATGATCAGGTGAATGCCGGCAGCGCGCGCCTTCTGGGCGAGGCGCTGGATCAGGAACTCGACCTCCTTGCCGGCGGTCATCATCAGGTCGGCAAGCTCGTCGACCACGACCACGATCTGCGGCAGGACCTCATATTCGAGCTCCTCCATCTCGTAGCGCGGCTGGCCGGTCTCGGGATCGTAGCCGGTCTGCACCCGGCGGCCGAGCGGCTGGCCCTTCATCTTCGCCTCGCGCACCTTGGCGTTGAAGCTCGACAGCTGGCGCACGCCCACCGAGGCCATCATCCGGTAGCGCTCCTCCATCTGCTCGACGGTCCATTTGAGCGCGCGGATCGCCTTGGGCGGCTCGGTGACCACCGGCGAGAGCAGATGCGGGATGTCGTCATAGACGCTGAGCTCGAGCATCTTCGGGTCGATCAGGATCATTTTGCACTGCTCGGGCGTCAGCCGGTAGAGCAAGGACAGGATCATGCAATTGAGGCCGACCGACTTGCCCGAGCCGGTCGTGCCGGCGACGAGCAGATGCGGCATCGGCGCCAGATCGGCGACGACCGGATCGCCGGCGATATTCTTGCCGAGGATGATCGGCAGCTGCGCGACCTGGTCCTCGAAGGCCGGGCTGGCGACCAGCTCTGACAGGGTCACCATCTCGCGCTTGGCGTTGGGCAATTCGATGCCGATCACGCTGCGGCCGGGTATGGTCGCGACGCGGGCGGACAAGGCCGACATGTTGCGGGCGATGTCGTCGGCGAGCTGGATGACCCGGCTCGCCTTGATCCCGCTCGCTGGCTCGAGCTCGTACATGGTGACGACCGGGCCGGGACGGACCTCGACGATCTCCCCCTTCACCGAGAAATCGTCGAGCACCGATTCGAGCAGGCGGGCATTGCGCTCGAGCGCGGCCTTGTCGAGCGCGACATTGACCGCCGGCGGCGGCCGGTTGAGCAGGTCGATCGACGGCAAAGTATAGGAATCGCCGAGCGCAAGCGAGGGCTGGCGCTCGCGCAGCGGCCGCCGGGCCGTATCGCGCGGCTGCGCCCGGTCGGCGATGACCGGGACGCGCGGCTCGGCCGGCGCGACCACCGGGGCGCGGGCGGGCCGCTCGGCCGGGGTCGGCAGATCCTCCTCGATCTCCGCCGGCTTGCTGATCCGGCGCGCGGCCAGCCAGGCGCGCTCCTCCATCGTCAGGCCGAGCCCGACCAGCCAGGCGCTGAGGCCGCCCATGATCGCCAGCGCGACGATTGCGATCCGGAACGGCTCGACGATGCCGGGCTCGCCGAGCGCGGCGAGCCCGGCCTCGATCAGCCGGGCGAGCCCGAGGCCGAAGGCGCCGCCCCAGCCGGCGGGAAGGCCGTTGATCGCGCCGCCGACCATCAGCCCGGCCGCGGCGTCGATCAGCACGATTCCGAACAGGGTGAGAAGCAGCGAGCGCAGCCAGCGCCCGGCCTCGGCGCCGCGCGACAGCCTGAGGCCGAGGATGAACAGCAAGGGCAGCAGCAGCACGACCGGCGGACCCATCAGGGTCAGCAGCAGGTCGGAGGTCCAGGCGCCGGGGCTGCCGATCCAGTTGCCGACCGGTCCGGCCGCGGCGGTGTTCAGCGAGGGATCGCTCGGCCGATAGCTGACCAGCGCGACCAGCGCGAGCAGGGCGCCGAAGCTGAGCGCGAGCCCGCCGAGAAAGCGGCCCGACCGGCGCGCAGCCTTGCGGCTGCCCTCGCGCAGCCGTTCGAGCCGTCCGGGACGGTCGTATCGGGCGGTGGTGACGGCCATTGTTCGTGCCCCAAATGTTCCCCGGCGCCATTCATGCGCCCACGCAGACTCCGGGGTCAAGCGTTTGGCCGTGACCCACCGTTCCATCCGCCGCATTCTCTCATCTACCCGATCATCCTGAGTAGCCGTCGAGCGAAGCCGAGACGGCGTATCGAAGGATTTCCCAAGGGCTCGGATCGGTCTAGAGGCGGCGCATGGAGCGTGCGGACGTGATCATTCTCGGCGGCGGCCTGGTCGGGCTGACGCTCGCGATCGCGCTCGACCGGCACGGCCTTTCCACCATCGTCGTCGATCCGGCCGAGCCCGAGGCGCAGGCGGCGCCGGCCTATGACGGGCGGGCGACCGCCGTGTCGAGCTCGTCCTGGCGGATGCTCGACGCGCTCGGCGTCGCCGCCAAGCTGGAGGGGCGCACCTGCCCGATCCGCGCGATCCGGGTCAGCGAAGGCCTGAAGCCGGGCGGCATCCTGTTCGATCCGGCCGGCGAGGCGGGCGAGAGCGATCCGCTCGGGATCATGGTCGAGAATCGGCTGATCCGGGCCGCCCTGCGCGAGACCGCGCTCCAATCGGACCGGACCTCGCTGCTGATGCCGGCCATGCCCGGCGAGATCGTCCGCGATGCCAACAGCGCCCGGGTCGCGCTCGCCGACGGACGGGCGCTGGTCGCGCCCTTGCTGGTCGGCGCCGAAGGCCGCAATTCGCCGGTCCGGGAGCAGGCCGGCATCCCGCTCGCGCGCTGGTCCTACGATCATGTCGCGATCGTCGCGACCGTCACCCACGAGCGCCCGCACGACCGCGTCGCCTATGAGATCTTCTATCCCGACGGCCCGTTCGCCATCCTGCCGATGCAGGACGGCGAGGACGGGAAGCCGCGCTCGGCCATCGTCTGGTCGGTGCCCGCGGCCGACGCGCCGGCGACGCTCGACCTGCCCGACCGGGCGCTGGCGCACGAGATCGAGAAGAGGATGGGCAGCTTCCTCGGCGCGGTCGCCCTCGCTGGCCGGCGCTGGAACTACCGGCTCGGCTTCCACCACGCCGCCCGGATCACCGACCAGCGGCTCGCTTTGGTCGGCGATGCCGGCCATGGAATCCATCCGATCGCCGGCCAGGGCCTCAATCTCGGCTTCCGCGACGCCGCCGCGCTCGCCGAGGTGCTGGTCGAAGGCGCCCGGCTCGGCCTCGATCTCGGCGACGCGCAACTGCTGGACCGCTACGAGCGCTGGCGCAGCCTCGACACCTTGATGGTGGCGATGGCGACCGATTCGCTGACCCGCCTCTACGGCGTGCCGGGCCGCGCCGCCTCGGCGATCCGGCGGATGGGCATGGGCGTCGTCGAGCGGATCGGCCCGCTCAAGGACCTCTTCATGGCCGAAGCCCGCGGCGAATCCGGCGACCTCCCGCTGCTATTGCGCGGACTGACGATCTGACCCCCTGGCTCCCCGGCGAAGGCCGGGGCCCAGTTAGATTCCTCGCAGAGACGCAGAGATCGCAGAGAGAGCGCCGCGAGGCCAAGCGGCCGCATCGATAAAGGATCTTCTCGGCCGGGCGGCAACCTGCGCAATTCCCACTGCGCTCTCTGCGATCTCTGCGTCTCTGCGAGAAAATAGATCGGCTCTCGGTGAGCCGATGCGAAGTCAAATGCGCCTTATGGCGATTCGATCGTCTCCGCGATCCGGCGTTCGGCCGCTTCGCCGGCGCCCGAATCGCGCACCATGATGAAACTGCCGGACCAATGGCCGGGCACCTCCCAGCGGCCGTTGATTTCGTCGCCGCCGGCCGCGATCGTTCCTTCGTAGCGCACGAAGTCCGAATTGAACGCCTCGTCCTCATAGACCTTGGCGAAAGTGACTGCGCTGCCGTCGCGCCTGCCGTCGATCAGCGCACGCAGCTCGACGCCGCCGGTGAACGTCTCTTCCTGCTCGATCGTCTCGCCGCTGAGCCGGCCGCCCTCGTCGCGAAGATGCGCGCGAAAGCGCGTCGGCGGGTGCGCCTCGGGATAGGAGTAGAGCCCGATCCAGTCGCCGCTGAGATCGACCTCGGCGTCGCTCATTGCGCGAGCGGACGCGCCTTGTCGGGCAGCATCACCGGGACGCCGTTGCGGATCGGGAAGGCGAGGCCGGCCGCGTCGGACACCAGCTCCTGCGCCGCTTCGTCATAGCGCAGCTTCGTCCGCGTCACCGGGCAGACCAGGATGTCGAGCAAGGCGGGATCGAAACTCATTGAAGCGTCTCCGGTCCGTCGACCCCGCCCGGGGCCATGCGCTGGAACTGCATGAACTGGACGAGCAGATCGGCGCGGGTGGCGAGGTCGCGGGCCTCGAGCAGGGCCTGCTTGGAGCCGACGTCGAGCGGGGCGATCTGGGAAATGCCGTTGACCAGCATCTCGTCGTCGAGCCGCCCGACCGATTCCCAGTCCACCTCATAGCCGAGCGAATCGGCATAGGCGCGCGATTCGCGCTCGACCTCGGCGCGCTGGGCGATCCCGAGCACCTCGTCCACCTCCTCGTCGAAGCCGGAGCGGTCGGCGTCGACCTGGCGATAGGGCGTCGCCACCTCGGCCTCGCGGGCGATCCGGAATCGGCTGAGGCCCTCGAGGACGATGTTGAAGCGGCCGTCGTCGAGCTCGTCGGAGGCCGAGATGCGGCCGATGCAGCCGACCTCGAACAAGGCCGGCGGCTCGTCCTCGTCCTTCGGCTGGATCATCGCGATCAGCTTGTCGCTGGCGAGCGCGTCGCGGATCATCGCCCGGTAGCGCGGCTCGAAAATGTGCAGCGGCAATTGCGTGCGCGGAAACAGCAGCGCGCCCGCGAGCGGGAAGATCGGCACGCGGAGCAGCGCGCCGGTCATCCGAACAGGATCGCCGACAATTTGCGCCGCTGCGCCGCGGCCCAGGGGTCCTCGAGCCCGATCGCCTCGAGCAGCTGGAGCAGCCGGGTTCGGGCCGCGCCCTCGTTCCATTCGCGGTCGCGGCGGACGATCTCGAGCAATTGCTCGGCCGCACGGTCGCGCTCGCCGCGCGCCATCAGCGCGCCCGCCAGCTCGTAGCGGGCGTCGTGATCGTCGGGATTGCCCGCAACCCGGGCCTCAAGTTCGGCCGAATCGCCGGCCGGCGCGATCTCGGCGAGCGCCAGCGCCGAGCGGGCCCGGGCGACCGCGGGATCCTTGTCGGATCCGTCCGGCAGGCCGTCGAGCGCCGCCTTGGCTTCGTCGACCCGGCCGGCGGCGATCTGCGCGCGCGCCAGACCGGCGATCGCCTCGACATTGTCGGGCGCCATTTCGACGATCTGCTGGAAGATGTTGGCGGCGCGTTCCGCATCGCCCTCGTCGAGCACCTGGTCGCCCATCGCGATCAGCGGCTCGACCTGGGCCTCGAGCGCCTGCGCCTCGCCCTGGATCGGCAGCTGAGCGAGCAGCTGGTCGAGCGCGCCCTTCAGCTGGCCCTCGGTCCGCGCCGAGGACAGGTCCGCGACCGGCTGGCCCTGGAACAAGGCATAGACGGTCGGGATCGACTGGATCCGGAACTGGGCGGCGATGAACTTCTCGGCGTCGACGTCGATCTTGACCAGCCGGATGCCGCGATTCGCATATTCGGCGGCGACCTTCTCCAGCACCGGGCCGAGCTGCTTGCACGGCCCGCACCATTCCGCCCAGAAATCGAGGATGACCAATTCGGTCATGCTCGGCTCGACCACCTCGCGGCGGAACTTCTCCACCGCCGTGCGTTCGGCTTCGCTCATTCCCAATGTCGCCACTTCACAACGCTCCGGAGGCTACCTATCTGCGCCCTATGTGGGATGGCGGCCCGGTCTGCCAAGCCCGCAATATCAAGGGAACATTTCCTTTGGCGGCAGGGCTTGCGGGGTCAAGGGACCCATGCTAGCAGCCGCCGCCTTACCCGGACCGGTCCTCGCCGGTCCCGCCAGAGCGGGCGTAGCTCAGGGGTAGAGCACAACCTTGCCAAGGTTGGGGTCGAGGGTTCGAATCCCTTCGCCCGCTCCAGATTTCTCAAAATCGCTATCGATTTCTTAGCCGTTGGCGTCGCGCGCGTTCCGACCTAAGCGGTGCGCATGCAGAAGCTCCTTTCCATCGCGCTCGTCGCGTCGCTCGCCGCCTGCCAGGCGTCCGAATCCAACAATCAGGCCGCCCAGAACCAACAGGCCGCGCCTGCGCCCGCGCCGGCCGACGCACCCAAGTCGCCCGCCGCGCCGCAGGGCGGAGGCGAGACCACCGCCTCGGGTCTGCGCGTCGAAACCCTGGCCCCGGGCAGCGGCCCGCGTCCGCAGATGGGCGACATGGTGATGGTCACCTACGAGGGCCGCCTGACCGACGGGACGATGTTCGATTCGAGCGCCGAGCCCGTGCAGATGACGGTCGGCGAGCTGATTCCCGGCTTCAACGAAGGCCTGATGCTGATGAGCAAGGGCGGCCGCTACCGCCTCCATATCCCGGCCGCGATCGGCTACGGCGCCGAGGGCGCCCCGGGCGCGATTCCGCCCAATGCCGACCTCGTCTTCGACGTGACCCTGGTCGACATCGCCCAGGCCGGCGGATCCGCCGCCAACTGCCGGCGGCCGGATCGGTCAGGGCGTCGGCAGCGGCCGCGCGTTGGTGCCGTCTCCGTCCATCAGGAACAGGTCGAAATCCCGGCCGCCGCGGTTGGAATAGAAAGCGATCGTCCGCCCATCCGGCGACCAGGCGCTTTCATAGACGGTGTCGGGGTTGCGGGTCAGGTTGACGGCGTCGCCGCCTTCGGCCGCGATCCGATAGAGTTCCTCATTGCCGTCGCGATTTGTGAAGAAGAGCAGATGCCGGCCGTCGGGCGACCATTCGGCGCCGGCGTCCTGGGCCGGATGGTTGGTGAGATTGCGCGGATCGGCGCCGTCCGCCTCCATCACATAGATGTCGGCCTCGCCGCCGCCGCGCCGCGAATCGAAGGCGATAAGGCGGCCATCGGGCGACCAGGCCGCGTGGCCGTCGCGGCCGGGCGATTGGGTGAGGCGGCGCCGGTTGGTCCCGTCGGGGCCGATCGCATAGATCTCCTCATCGCCGTCGACGTCCGAATCGTAGAGGATCGACCGGCCGTCCGGCGACCAGGACGGATGGCGGCCCGCCATCTGGTGCGTCCCGGGCTGATCGGGCGTGACCCGCCTCGGGTTCGCGCCGTCCGCGTCCATCACATAGATGTGCCACTGGCCGCTGCGGTTGGAATCGAACGCGATCCGGCGGCCGTCGGGGGACCAGGCGGGATGGGTGTCCTCCGCCGGATGATCGGTCAAGCGGCGCAGGCCGGTTCCGTCGCGGCCGACCGTATAGATCTCGACATTGCCGCCGCCGAGGCGGGCCGACTGGAACGCCAGGCGCGTGCCGTCGGACGACCAGGCCGGGTTGATGTTCATGAAGGTCGGCGGGCCGGACGGCGCGGCCTGGAGCGCGATGGCGGCGAGGAGGGTTGCGGCGATCGCCATCTCGACCTGCCTCAGCCGGCGCTTTGCGTCACGGGCTGATCCAGTCGGCATAGCCGCCGAGATAATCGTAATGGACCCAGCCCGATTGGCACGGTCCGCGATAGGCCTCGGTCCGGGTCCAGTGGCGGAGCACGTCGCAGCCGGTGCGCTGGCCCGGCTGCTCGACCACGATTGCGAACCAATTGCCGCGGCGGCCGCAGGCATAGACGGTCCGATCCGACGTCAGTC
>JAYRLF010000392.1:0-3789 GCA_041905385.1 Allosphingosinicella sp. | reverse complement strand
AGCAAGGCGACCAGGGCCGCGGCATTGGGCGCCGCCGCCGAGGTGCCGAAGAAGTTCGGGAAGGCATCGGGATCCTGCGGGATCTCCTGACCGAAGAACGTCGTGTTTCCGCCATCCGGCGCGGTGAAATCGACATTGTCGCGCACCTCCGGCGAGGGCAGGAGGTTGCCGAGAACATCGTAATAGATCGACGTACCACCGCGCGAGGTAAAGTACTCGGCGAGCGGATCAGGCTCGCCGAACACGGGCGTGTCGAACCATGGCGAGGCAGCGACCGAGAAGGCCCCTCGCGCATTGTTATGACCAAAGCTCGTTGAGCTGTTGGTGGCGAATTCATTGATGACGACAGGCGTAACGGCCGCGCCACCGGTCGTGATGTATTTGAACCGAGTCGGCGTCGGCGTATCCTCGAATACGCCGATCCCGACTTCGAGATTCCCGGCGCCGATCGTGAACCCTGCGATCTCGATCGGGTCAAAATTGAAGGCGTCGACAACCGCGATGATGTTGCCGCCCGAGCGGAAAATCATGGCAAGATCGGTCGACGCGCCGATGCCGTCGACCGAGCCATAATGGTCGGCCCACTGCAGGGTGTAGCGAATGCCGCCCACATTATGGGTCACGGACTGCCAGACATCGACTCCGGCGCCGGGGTCGAAATCGTGCATGCGGTAGGTGAGCCCAGTAAAGGGCGCAATGAAAGGAGACGCTGATGCGGGAATGGTTACGGTCACTCCCGATTCGACATAATCGGCCTCGTAGGACCGGGACGCCTGGTTGCCAGCCGAGGAGAAGTAGAGCACGCCCTGTGCGGTGACCTGGTCCACTGCCTGGGCGATGATGCCGTCCTGAAAGAAGGGCTCGTCGAGATAGAAGACGTCGTCAACGATGATGTCCGCGTCGAAGCCGCCATTATTGGCCAGAGCGAGGATGTTGTTGGCAAAGCCGGCCTGACCAAGAAAGGCGGTGGCGAAGCCGAGCGTCGCGCCGGGGGCGATATCGTGAATCAGCTGCAGCATCGCGCGGCCTTCGTCGCTGCCCACCGGTCCTTCCTGGATGACGGTAATGCCCGCAGGCAGATCGCCGGTTCCCTGATCGGCCGCGTAGGAGCCGGGCCCGGTGTCGAAACTGTCGGAGAGCACACCGATATTGATGCCGGTGCCGTCCGCGCCGCTGACGTTGCGAAGCGTGTCGGACTGCATCGACGCATCGGCCTGGTTTTCGACGCTGCCGGTCATTGGGATCGCGTAGGACGGGCGCGCGGCTGCGACCGCGGCAAGCGATCCTAGCGATGGGAGCGCGCTGATCGGAATCAAGCCGCTGACCACTCGACCGAACGCAGATCCCTGTTCGAGGCCGAGACCCTGCAACTGGGCGAGCAGATTGCTCGCGTCGCCGTCGCGCGAGGTCACGTTGACGAGAACCATACCGTTAACGACCGGCATGGTCGGATCGACCGAAGCGAATCCGCCCGCGTCGCTAGTTTCATTTGCGCCCGAAGCCTGTGCCGCATTACGCCCAGCGACGGTTTCGAGATGCGCTTGATATTCGAGGTAAAGCTGGCCCAAGCCACTCTGAAGCTTCGACGTGCGGGACAGATCAATCGCGTAGTTGCTGTCCGAAGGAAGGGGAGCCGCCTGAACGGCGGTGGTTTCGGAGGCCGCCTGCGCACTTGCGGAGACGGCGCCCGAGGCCGCCTGGGCCATGGCGACGTCGATATCCTCGACGCCCCGAAAACCATTGAAGTCGTCGCTGCGCGAATTGCGATTGATGGCCATGAGAACCCCCTTCTCTAAGCTAATGACCGGTCCGCAGCGGCGGGGCTCCCGTAATCCCGCGACTCGCCGAGAACGTCGAAGCCCCCTGCATCGCACAAGAATCTAACGGCGCCTAGTGCGTTAAATGAACTTTAACTTTTGTTTCCCGGGACATGCGCGCGGCCATGGCGCGCCCCGCAGCGCCAGCGCGCTTTCGGGCCCTGGTACGGCGCCGTCACGAAGCGGCGCGCGACGCCGATCGGATCTTCCCGGCTGGCGTCGCTGTTAGCCTTTGCTCAACGCGCTTTCAGCTTTCGCTCAGAGGATGAAATCGCCGGCGACCGGTGTCCAATTCTGGATCAGCACGACCAGATCGGCGAGGCCGTCGCCGTTCACGTCGCCCTCGAGCACCGCGTCGGCGCCGCTCTGACTGTAGCGGAGCTGGCCGGCGACGCCGGTGAACGCGCCGGCGCCGATGAAGGCGAAGGCGCCCTCGCCCGCCGCGGCGCCATTGGCGTCGATCAGCGACAGATCGATCCGGTCGCCGGCGGCGAAGCCGGCGATCGTGTCGGTCTTGGCGGCGGTCGATTCGGCGGTGCTGCGATAGACGTAGAGGTCGTTGCCGGCCCCGCCCTCGAGCCGGTCGGCGCCGAGTCCGCCATAGAGGAAGTCGGCGCCGGCGCCGCCATAGAGCGTGTCGTCACCCGCGCCTGAGATGATCCGCAGAATGCCGTCGGTCTCGGCGCGGCCGTCGAGGCGCAGGCTCTCCTCGAGCCGCAAATTGCCCGCGACGATGTCGAGGCGGCCGCCGGCGACGACATTGCCGTCGGCGAGCGTTACGTCATAGTCGAAGCCGTTGGTGTCGAGGAGTCCGCCGAACTCGGTGGTGAAGCCGGACAGCATCGTCATCACCTCGACGCTGGAGAGCGTTCCGGCCTGCATGACGACCGCGGTGGCGCCGACATAATTGCCGCGCAGCGCGACCGCGTCGACGCCGAAGCCGCCGAGAATCGCATCGGCGCCAGTGAAATTGCCCTCCGCCCCGAACAGGAATCCGTCATTGCCGTTGCCGCCGCTCAGCACGTCGACGCCGCGGCCGGCAAAGATGCGGAACGCGCCGTCCTGCTCGGCGCCGCCGTTGAAGACGAGATCCTCGCCGGGCCGCAGATTGGCGCCGATCACGGTGAGGATGGCGCCCGCGGCGACGTTCCCGTCACTGGTGGCGATATTGTAGTCGTAGCTGTTGCCGGCGAGATCGCCGAAGCGGGTGTCGTTGCCCGGCAGCAGCACCAGATTCTCGACCCGCTGGACATTGCCGAGGACGAGGATCGGGTAATTGCCCTGCAGCGCGACGCTGTCGATGCCGGCGCCGCCGTCGACGCTGTCCATCGTCGTCGCCTGGGCGCCGAAATAGAAGCCGTCATTGCCGCCTTCGCCCAGAGCGGCGTCATTGCCGCCCTGCTGCAGGAAGAAGCTGTCATTATAGTTGAAGCCGGCATCGCTGACGATGTCGTGGCCGGCGCTGCCGACCAGCCAGTCGTCGAGGCTGCGCTCGCCGTTGATGGTGAGCTGGACGGTGGCGGTGCCGCCGCCGGCCAGGCTGTAGGTGAAGACGTCCGGCGCGCTGAGATTGGAGGCGCCGGTGGCGGCGATGGTCAGCCGGTTGAACGCGCCGTTCGGATCGTAGCTGAAGGTGCCGTCGGCATTGACGGTCAGCAGGGCTCCGGACGGCAGCACGATCTGCTGGCCGACCGCGGCGGCGCTGCCATTGACGGCGGCGATGGCGAGCGGCCCGTCGGGGTCGCTGTCGGCGCCGCTGCCATTGTCGGCGAACAGATTGCCGGCGACGGCATCGCTCTCGAGCGTCTGGAAGGCGTCGTTGCGGGCGATCGCGGCGTCATTGGCGGCGATCACGTTGAGCGTGACGGTGACGATGTTGCCGAAGACGAGGCCGTCATAAGGACGATAGCTGAAGCTGTCCGGGCCGAAATAATCGGCGGCCGGCGTGTAGCTGAAGCTGCCGTCGGCATTG
>JAYRLF010000391.1:0-3806 GCA_041905385.1 Allosphingosinicella sp. | reverse complement strand
CTCGGCGCCGAGGTGCGCTGGGCTTCCTGAAACATCTTCTCGACCCAGGATCATGCGGCGGCGGCGATCGCCGCCAGCGGCGTGCCGGTGTTCGCGATCAAGGGCGAGACGCTCGAGGAATATTGGGACTATGTCGTCCGCATCTTCGACTGGGGTCAGGACCAGACCGCCAATATGATCCTCGACGATGGCGGCGACGCGACCATGTTCGCGCTGTGGGGCGCGCGGGTCGAGGCCGGCGAGGCGCTGTTCGAGCCGACCAATGAGGAAGAGGAGATCTTCGTCGCGACGCTGAAGCGCTTCCTCGCCGAGCGGCCGGGCTATCTCACCAGGACGGTCGAGACGATCAAGGGCGTCTCGGAAGAGACCACCACCGGCGTCCACCGCCTCTACGAGCTCGCCAAGAAGGGCAAGCTCCCGTTCCCGGCGATCAACGTCAACGACAGCGTCACCAAGTCGAAGTTCGACAATCTCTACGGCTGCCGCGAGAGCCTCGTCGACGCGATCCGCCGCGCCACCGACGTGATGCTCGCCGGCAAGGTCGCCTGCGTTGCCGGCTTCGGCGACGTCGGCAAGGGCTCGGCCGCGTCGCTGCGCAACGGCGGCGCCCGCGTCCTGGTCACCGAGATCGATCCGATCTGCGCGCTGCAGGCGGCGATGGAGGGCTATGAGGTGGTGACGATGGAGGAAGCGGTGACCCGCGCCGACATCTTCTGCACCGCGACCGGCAATATGGACGTGATCACGCTCGACCACATGCGGGCGATGAAGAACATGGCGATCGTCTGCAACATCGGACATTTCGACAGCGAGATCCAGATCGCCGCGCTCGGCAACATGAAGTGGACCGAGATCAAGCCGCAGGTCGACGAGGTCGAGTTCCCGGACGGCAAGAAGATCATCGTGCTCGCCAAGGGCCGTCTCGTGAACCTGGGCTGCGCGACCGGCCATCCCAGCTTCGTGATGTCGTCGAGCTTCACCAACCAGGTGCTCGCGCAGATCGAATTGTGGGCAAAATCGGACCAGTACAAGAACGACGTCTACGTTCTGCCCAAGCATCTCGACGAGAAGGTCGCCGCGCTTCACCTCGACAAGCTGGGCGTGAAGCTCACCAAGCTGAGCGAGAAGCAGGCCGACTATATCGGCGTGCCTTCGGCGGGGCCGTTCAAGCCCGACCATTACCGTTACTGAGTCCGCCGATCCAGATCACGCAATCGCCGCCGGAGCCTCTGCTTCGGCGGCGATTTCTTTTGCGCCATTCCCGCAGATTCTTTTTCGCGACCTGCGGTTATCACGGTCACGGTGCCGTCATGCTTTGCGCTAGGATCAAATCTGGCCGGCTGCCCTAGGGCGTTTTCCGGTGCACGCCACATGAGCCTCCCGGGCTCTTCCCCCCCGTGCGTGCACTCTTGTCGGACCCGGTGCAGCCCCGGGTCCGGCCTTGTTTTCCGGCCTTTCCAGAATCCGGTTTGCTCGTGCGGTGCGATTGGGCCGCAGTATGTGAAGCAGATGCTTGCCAGCCGCTTCGCGTCCGTCCCAATGTGGCGCGCGAAAGGGGAAAGCCGATGCTTGTCACCGAGCTGATCCGCCGCGGTGCCGCCTGGCACAAGGATCGCACCGCCATCTTGTTCGGCGACCGGTCGCTGACCTTTCGCGAGGTCGACCGGCTTTCCAACCGGATCGCGCACACGCTGCGCCACGGCCTTTGCCTCGACAAAGGCAGTCCGATCGCCCTGCTGCTCGACAACGGGCTTTATTCGGTCCCGTGCGATTTCGGCTGCGTGAAAGCGGGGCTGACGCGAACGCCGCTCAATTCGAGGCTGTCGCCCGAGGAGCATGGCCAGATGCTCGCGCTGACCGGCGCCCGTCACCTGATCTACGGGCCGGGCCAGGCCGAGCGCGCCGCGGCATTGCAGGCATCGATGCCGGAAATCGCCGTGCTTGGACTGGGCGACGGCGACGCGGGCCCCGATCTGCTGATGCTTGCCGCCGAAGCGTCCGACGCCGACCCCTTCCTCGCCATCCAGCCGGACGATGTGGCGTTGGCTTTGTTCACCTCGGGTACGACCGGAAAGCTCAAGGCGGCCCTGCACAGCCAGGCGAGCTATGCGGCCGTTGTCCACAATGTGCTCTCGAACCTGATCGATCCGGCGCCCGGCGAGATCATGCTGCACGCCGCCTCGATGATCCATGCCAGCGGCACCTTCGTCCTGCCTTACTGGATCCGCGGCGGCGCGGCGGCGATCCTCCCCGGTTTCTCTCCGGCCGACTATGTCGCCGCGGTCGAGCGCTGGCGTCCGAACGCGCTCAACCTGGTCCCGACCATGTTGCAGATGATGTTCCAGCTGCCGGACATCGACGCTGCCGATTTCTCGTCGGTCTCGACCATCGTCTATGGCGCCTCGCCGATGCCACGGCCCGTGCTCGAGCGCGGCCTCGGCCTGTGGGGGCCGATCTTCATCCAATATTACGGGCAGACCGAGGCGCCGCTCGCCATCTGCGCCTTGTCCAAGCGCGACCATGTCGATGCGTCGAACGACAGGCTGCTGTCCTGCGGGCGGCCTTCGATCGAGTGCGAGATCCGCCTCGTCGACGAGGATGGCGCGGATGTCGCGGCGGGCGAGCCCGGCGAGATCGTGCTGAGGGCGCCGTTCGCGATGAAGGGCTATTCGGATCCGGCTATCGAGGCCTTCCTGCCGGGCAATTGGCTGCGCACGCGCGACATCGGGAGGTTCGACGAGGACGGCTATCTGACCCTGGTCGACCGCACCTCGGACATGATCGTGACCGGCGGCTACAACGTCTATCCGCGCGAGGTGGAGGATCGGCTCGCCGCCCATCCGGCCATCGCCCAGGTCGCGGTGGTCGGCCTGCCCGACGAGACCTGGGGCGAGGCGGTGACCGCCTTTGCCGTCCTTCGCGAGGGCGCCGACCCGGACGAGGGCGCGCTGATCGCCTACGCGCAGGAGCATCTGGCCCGCTACAAAGCGCCGAAATCGGTGCGCTTCGTCGACTCGATCCCGTTGAGTCCGGTCGGCAAGCCGCTGCGCCGGGCGCTGCGCGAGCCTTTCTGGCAGGGGCGGGAGCGGCGCATATGACGGTGCAGGTCGAGCGACAGGGGCCGGTGACGACGATCGTCATCGACCGGCGGGAGGTGCGCAACGCGGTCGATCCGGCGACGGCGCAGCGCCTGAGGGACGCCTTCGACGGCTTCGAGGCGGACGATGAAGCCGCTGTCGCCGTGCTGACCGGCGCCGGCGGCCATTTCTGCGCCGGCTTCGACCTCAAGGCCTATGCCGCCTCGGACGCCGGCTACGATCCGCTCGGCGAAGGGCCGATGGGCCCGACCAGGCGTCTGCTCGACAAGCCGGTTCTGGCGGCGGTCGAAGGCTATGCGGTGGCGGGCGGGCTGGAGCTCGCCTTGTGGTGCGACCTCAGGATCGCGTCTGAAACGGCCACATTCGGCGTCTTCTGCCGCCGCTGGGGCGTGCCCCTGGTCGATGGCGGCACGGTCAGGCTGCCGCGGCTGATCGGGCAGGGACGGGCGCTCGACATGATCCTCACCGGCCGGCCGGTCGGCGCCGAGGAAGCCTTGGGCTTCGGCCTTGCCAATCGGGTCGTCCCGGCCGGCGAAGCGCGCGGCGCGGCCGAGGCGCTGGCCGCGGAGATCGCCCGTTTCCCGAGCCTGTGCCTGTGCACCGACCGCCGTTCCGCTTATGGCCAATGGGACCAGGACCTGCGCCACGCGCTGCAGGCCGAGGGTCTCGCCGGGGCGGCTCCGATCGCCGCCGGCGCACGCGACGGCG
>JAYRLF010000390.1:0-3817 GCA_041905385.1 Allosphingosinicella sp. | reverse complement strand
GCCGGATTGGGCGGGGCCGCCGCGGCCGGCGGGGTCTGGGCGGGCGGGGTCTCGGCCGGCGGTGCGCTCGGTGCGGGCTGGGCGCCGGGCGCGGATGAGGCGGGCGCCGCTGGACCGGGCTGGGCAGACGGCAGCGGGGTGTCGGTTTCCGGTCCGCCCTGGCCGGCAGCCACCGGCGCGGTCGGCTGCTGCTCGGGCGGAGTCTGCGCCTCGGACGTGGTCACGCCGGTCTCGGTGTCGACCGCCTGGTCGGCGGCGCGCTCGGTCTGGCGGACGGTCTCGTCCTCCGTGCCCTGGGTGCGCTCGGCGGCCGCATTCACCTGCTCCTGGGTCTGCTCCGCGGTCTGGTTCGCGTTCGAATCGGATTGCTCGCTCTGGCGCTGCGATCGGTCGCGGCGCGGACGCGGTGCCTCATAGGGACCGGCCCGGCGGGACGAGGTGCGGGCGCGCTCGCGCGGCTGCGCCTGCTCGGCCGATTCCGAGGCCTGCTGACTCGCATTGGAATCCTGCGCGCTGACGCCGACCGGGAAGGCCAGCACGGCTGCGGCTGCTAACATCTTGATCTTCAAGGTCATTTTGGTCCTCCAATCTGGGATTGGAGACCTAACGCGGGAACGGCGCGTTCCGCCGCAGCCGCAACGACGAGTCGTGGCAAGCGGACGGTGGCTGAAGGAAACCGGCTGGAACAGCCTTATTCGGGGCTCGGATAACGCTCGAACTTGGGCAAGGATTCGACAGTGTCCATCCAGGCCAGCCGCTCGGCGGTCTGGACGTGGATCTGCGGCGGCCGCGCCCCCGGATCGTCGAACGTGCCGGACTGGATGTCGATCAGGCCCGGCAGAACGACCTCGTTCGAATAGAAGAGGCTGGTCCCGCAGGCGCCGCAGAAATGGCGTCGTCCGTTCTCCGACGAGGCGTAGACCGACGGCGCGCCGGAAATGGCCACGGCGCCGGCCGGGAAGGCGGCCCACCCGACCATCGGTGCGCCGGCATGGCGCCGGCAGTCGCCGCAATGGCAGAGCGCTTCGTAGACCGGATCGCCCGACACTTCATATGTGATCGCGCCGCAATGGCACTGGCCGCTGATCGCCATGGTCCGAATCTCCTGCGAGTCGTCGCCGGCCGAGTGTAGCGGGGTTCAGGTACAGAACAAGAACGAAACGCGGCTAGGGGCGCTGGAGAATGTAGAAGACATAGCCATAGCTGTCGCCCGAGCCTTCGAAGACCGCGATCTCGCGAAGCGTTTCGCGGGCGACCGCGCGCACGTCGGAGCTGGGATGATCGGCCAGGCTTCGGGCGCGCGGACCGAGCCGGTCATAATAATCTTCCGTCCAGGCCGCGCGCGGCAGCGTCCGGGTGCCGAGCAGGCGATAGCCGGCACGTTCCGTCAAAGCGGCATTGACGTCGCGATGCTTCATGTCCGGATAGCAGGCGGCGAAGAAATCCGCGGCCGGCGGCGGGGGCGCGTCGGTCAGCCAGGAAAGTTCGCTGGTCACGAGGAAGCCTCCGGGCCGGAGCGCCTGCGACCAGGCGACCAGCGCGTTGGCGAAGCCGATATTGTAGGCGGCGCCTTCCGACCAGATCAGGTCGAGGTCGGAGAAGCGCTCGGCGATCCTCGCCATGTCCATGCAGTGCGGCACGACGCGCTCGGCGACGCCCGCCGCTTCGGCGCGCCTTGCGAGCGTGTCGAGAAAGGGCTGGTGATTGTCGACGGCGTGGATGGTCGCGTCCAATGCCCGTGCCAGGACGATCGTCTGCCGCCCGGCGCCGCAGCCGGCGTCGACGACGCTGCGGAGCGGTGCGTCGGGCAGGCTGCGGAGGACCTGCAGGGTCTCGGCATCGCTGCCGGGACCAAGCTTGGTCATGTCGCCGAAGAAGAGCTGGATCGGATCGTCAGCCGTCATGGCCGGCGATCGTCAGAGCACATATTTGCTGAGGTCGGTGTTGCGGGCGATCTCGGCCAGCTGCGCCTCGACATAAGCGGCATCGACCGTGACGGTCTCGCCGCGCCTCTGCTCGGCCTCGTAGCTGACGTCCTCGAGCAGTTTCTCCATCACCGTCTGCAGCCGGCGCGCGCCGATATTCTCGACCTCGGCATTCACCTCGGCGGCGATCTTGGCGAGCGCACGAATGCCGTCCTCGGCGAAATTGACCTCGACCCCCTCGGTCTCGAGCAAGGCCCGATATTGCTCGGTCAGGCTCGCCTGGGTGTCGGACAGGATCCGGACGAAATCCGCCTCGCTCAGCGCTTTCAGCTCGACCCGGATCGGCAGCCGGCCCTGCAGCTCCGGCAGCAGGTCGGACGGCTTGGCGACGTGGAAGGCGCCGGAGGCGATGAACAGGATGTGGTCGGTCTTCATCGGCCCATATTTGGTCGCGACCGTGGTGCCTTCGATCAGCGGCAGCAGGTCGCGCTGGACACCCTCGCGGCTGACGCTGCCGCCGCGCACGTCGGACACGGCGATCTTGTCGATCTCGTCGATGAAGACGATGCCGTTCGCCTCGGCATCGCGCAGCGCCATCCGGTTGACGTCCTCGGGATCGAGCCGGCGGTCCTGCTCCTCCTCGAGCAATTTGGCGAGCGCCTCGCGCACCGCCATCTTGCGCTTCTTGCGCGGCTGCTGACCCATGCCCTTCATGATGTCGCCGAGATTGATCATCCCGACCTGGCCGCCCATGCCGGGAATCTCGAATGGCGTATTGGGCTGGTCGACGACGTCGATCTCGACCTCGCGATCGTTCAAATGGCCCTCGTCGAGCATCCGCCGGAAGCTCTCACGCGTGGCGGCGCTGGCATCCTTTCCGGTCAGCGCATCGAGCAGCCGCTCGACCGCCGCCGCCTCGGCCGCGCCCTTGACCGCCTCGCGCCGCCGGTCGCGCTCCAGGCGCACCGCTTCCTCGACCAGGTCGCGGGCGATCTGCTCGACGTCGCGGCCGACATAGCCGACCTCGGTGAACTTGGTCGCCTCGACCTTCACGAACGGCGCGTCGGCGAGCTTGGCGAGGCGACGGCTGATCTCGGTCTTGCCGCAGCCGGTCGGGCCGATCATCAAGATATTCTTGGGCGTGACCTCGTCGCGCAGCGCCTCGGGCAGCTGCTGGCGGCGCCAGCGGTTGCGGAGCGCTACGGCGACCGCGCGCTTGGCCTCGTCCTGGCCGATGATGTGCGCGTCGAGCGCGGCGACCACCGCCTGGGGCGTGAGTTTGTCGTTCATGCTGCCTGCTGTTCTGATTTCGGGCTGCGGTTCGGATGCCCCGGCCTGGCCGGAGAAGGAAGGCTGATAGTTCATCGCACGCTAGATTGGGCGCGAAACGAAGCAGTTCAAGCGGTGCAGCGGAAGCCCGCGAACAGGCCCTGGTGCGAGGCGAGGATGCGCGCGATCCGGTCGGGCTCGGCGACGGCTTCCCAGCGGTCGAGCTCGAACGTGCCGCCGAGGATGATGCCGTCAGGGCGCGGGAACATATAGCCCGCCTCGCCGGTGAAGGCGTAGCCGATCTCGGGCTGGGGCAGCAGCACAGCGAGCTGGCCGCGCGCGGGACGCAATTCGGTGTCGCCGAACAGTTCGCGCGCGCCGAGGCCGGTGCAGTTGAAGGCGAGCCGCTCCGGCAAAGCGGCGATTTCGGCCGGCGTCGCGAAGCGGCGGATCTCGAACCGGCCGCCGGCCAGCAACACGTCGCGGGTCAGCTGGCGCAGGAAGCGGCCGGTCTCGAGATACATGGTCTCGAAGCGGACGACATGCTCGACCGGGAAGGGATGCTCGTCCCGCGCGAGCAGCCGGATGGCGGGATGATGGGGATCGGGCGCGCGCGGCGATCT
>JAYRLF010000389.1:0-3828 GCA_041905385.1 Allosphingosinicella sp. | reverse complement strand
AAGGCGTTCGACCAGGAGCTCGACCAGCTCCGCGCCACCATCTCGGAAATGGGCGGCCTCGCCGAAGCGGCGATTCGCGACGCGATGGAGGCCCTGGTCAAGCGCGACGCCGAAGCCGCGACCCGGGTGATCGAGCGCGACAAGCGCATCGACGAGCTCGAGGCCGAGACCGAGCGCCAGGCGGTGCAGATCATCGCCCTGCGCGCGCCGATGGCCGACGACCTGCGCGAGGTGGTCGCCGCGCTGAAGATCGCCGGCGTCGTCGAGCGGATCGGCGATTATGCCAAGAACATCGCCAAGAGGGTGGCGAGCGTCGAGGACAGCAAGATCCGGCCGCTCTCCTTGCTCCCCGAAATGGCGCGGATCGCCGGCGAGATGGTCCACAACGTGCTCGATGCCTTCGCCGCCCGCGATGCCGACAAGGCGCGCGCCGTGTGTGAGCGCGACAGCGCGGTCGACGATTTCTACAACTCGATCTTCCGCGCGCTCCTCACCCACATGATGGAGAATCCGCACAACATCACCCCGGCGACCCACCTCCTGTTCGTCGCCAAGAATCTCGAGCGGATCGGCGACCATGCCACCAACGTCGCCGAGATGGTCTATTTCGCCGCCACCGGCCAGCACCTCACCGAGCGTTCCAAGGGCGCCGACGTCACCGGCGTCACCGCCGGCGATCTCGGCGAGGCGGAAGGCTGAGCGCGATGAAGGCCCGCATCCTGATCGTCGAGGACGACCAGGCCCTGGTCGAACTGCTCGGCTTCCAGTTCCGCCGCGCCGAGTTCGAGGTCGAATCGACCGCGGATGGCGAGGAGGCGCTGCTGCTCGCGCGCGAGACTCCGCCCGACATCATCATCCTCGACTGGATGATCGAGGGCGTGTCGGGGATCGAGGTCTGCCGGCGCCTCAGGCGCCTGCCCGAGACCGCCAACGTCCCGATCATCATGCTGACCGCGCGCGGCGAGGAGGCCGACCGGATCCGCGGCCTCGAGACCGGCGCCGACGATTATGTCACCAAGCCCTTTTCCCCGCGCGAATTGGTGGCCCGGGTCCAGGCGGTGCTGCGCCGGGTCCGCCCGGCTCTGGCCGGCGAGCAGCTCAAATATGCCGACATCGAGATGGACCTCGCCGAGCATCGGGTGAAGCGCGCCGGCGCCGCGCTCGCACTTGGCCCGACCGAGTTCCGGCTGCTGCGCCACTTCCTCGAACATCCCGGCCGCGTCTTCTCGCGCGAGCGGCTGCTCGACTCGGTCTGGGGCCATGACAGCGACATCGAGCTGCGCACCGTCGACGTCCACATCCGCCGACTCCGCAAGGCGGTCAATGCCGGCGGCCGCGCCGATCTGATCCGCACCGTCCGCTCCGCCGGCTACGCGCTCGATTCCGAAGGCGTCGTCTGACGCAGCAGGTTCTTAACGCTCTGGGCTGATGCTGGCCGGCCATCTCGGGGAGAACTGGCGTGGCGGGACGACATTACTGGTTCGGGATCGCGTTCCTGCTGCTTTTCCCCCCGGCCTGCGGCGCAGATGCGGACCGGGAGGAAGTGCGGCACCCCTCGTTCAGCCTCGGCCCCGGCAGCCACGGCCCTGACGAGACCGATGTCTCGACGGATGAAGAGAACAGGATCGTGGTCGCAGCTGTAAGTCTGTTGGGTGCCTTTTCGTCAGGCTCTCCAAATCCGGGCTCGATCGGGCGGTCGGCGCCGCCACAGACCGGGTCGCTTTGCATAGCGGACGAACTCGCACCAAGTTCGGTCTACGATTTCAGGGTTCAGCGCTTGTCGCCTTCGAACAGGCCGATCAACCGAGGCTTCGAGCTTGTGGCGAAGCCACTCTTCGCCGGCCACATTCAGCGGCGGGCCTCGTTGACGCTCAATCCTCGGGAGCTCGAGGAAGCGGGCGCGGGGATTCGTGTGGAGCGCGGCTGCTCCGGCCGCCTGCCTCCGGTCAAAATCTACCGCCCCCAGGTTCGCGGCGACTATGCCTTGATAAAGTTCAGGGCAGCGGACATTTGCGAAGTCGATCATTGGATGATCCTGCATCGATCCGACGGTCGATGGATCTGGGTCGCCGAAGCGCGTGAGGTGATGTTCTCGCTGCCCTTCACATGCCAGCGGGAGCCGGTGAGCGGCACGCTTCGAATATCCGCTCAACCGGCCCGCTCGTCGCGCTCAGGAACCATTTCACCAGCGTAAGGGAGCCATAAGCTCCCACGGTCGTTTCACCGGCACGTCACGCCACCTCGGATGATCGGGGGCGGCGGACCAGTTGCCGGCGATGGGCCGATGCGGATGCACGTCATCCGCGGCCATGCCGGGGGGCATGGCGAATCGAATCGTCCCGGCGTTCGTACCAAGGGAGATGATTCGATGAAGACAGTCCTGTTCGCAGCCGCTTTGCTCGCCGGCACCGCTGCCCTTGCGCAAGATTATCCGGCCGCCGAGCCCGCGCCGGATACCACCGCCGTGACCAGCCAGGGTGAGCTCAGCACTGGTACTTATGTCCCGGGGACCGACCCCAATGCCATGCCGGTGACCACCATGACCACTCAGACCGACAGCTGGGCCGCCACGACCCCGCGCACGGTCGCGCCGGACAACAGCAATCCGGAGCATGACGCGCGCGGCATCGCCGTGATCTCGGATCCGGCCGTCGTGCCGCCGGGCTTCAACGGCACCGTCGCGACCGCGGTCGGCGGCCCGCTCGAGCCGGTCGGCGTCGATGCGAGCTATCCGCCCTGCACCGCGACCGTGACCGACAACTGCCTGCAGACCTACGAGCGCGGCCGCAGCCCCAACTAGGTCCTTCCATTCCGTCCCGTTCGGGACGACAAGCGGTTCGCGCCGGGAGTGATCCACGGATATCGCCCGGCCACCGCTCTGTGCGTGATCTGCACAAGCCACGCTATTCGCAGCGAATTTTTCCTCACATGGATCAACAAGGCGCCCGGCTCGTTGAGCCCTTCATCGCGGCGCCGTCCGCCGCATTCAGGGAGAGATATGATGAAGAGCCTGTTCCTCGCTTCGGCCCTGCTCGTCAGCAGCGCCGCCTTCGCCCAGACCACGACCATGCCGGCGCCGCTCCCGCATCCGGAAGCGACCGGCCCGACCGTCGCCCCGGACAACAGCAATCCCGAACGCGACGCGCGCGGCATCGCGGTCATTTCCGACGCGGCGACCGCGCCGGCCGGCTTCAACCAGCAGCCCGGCATGGGCGGGCCGACCGCAGATCCGTCGCTGCCGCCGCCGTCGCAGCCGGCAACCGAATCCTATCCGGCCTGCTCGCGCACCGTCACCGACAATTGCGTGCAGACCTATGAGCGCGGCCGCCGCCCGCGCGGCTAAGGCGTCTAACAAACGGGGCCAAGACAGGCGGCGGGCCGATCCCGCCGCCTGTCGGCTTTAAGCACCGGCACGTCGTCCCGCCGGGATCGACTCCCGGACGACCACGTTCACGCGCTTCCGGACGCGGCATGTTGCTGCGCCATGGGAGACCGTCATATGAAATTTCCGTTAGTTATCGCGGCCTTGCTTGCCGGCTCCGCCGCCTTTGCCCAGCCCCCCGCCGAGACCCCGCCGCCGGCCGAAGCGCCCGCTGCCGCCCCGGCCGAGGCGTCCGCCCCTGCCCCCGCACCGAGCGATCCGGCCGCCGCGCCGAGCAGCATGGCCCCGACCACCGACCCGGCCGCCGCTTCGCCCGCTCCGGCGCCGACCGCGACGCCGGCCGACAGCGGCGCATCGACCGGTGCCGGCATGAGCCAGGCCTCGACCGCACAGTCGAGCGCGGACCAGCCCCGCTGCACCCGCACCGTCACCGACAATTGCGTCCA
>JAYRLF010000013.1:0-25094 GCA_041905385.1 Allosphingosinicella sp. | reverse complement strand
CTTTCGGAAACTAGGTGCCGGTGGAGACTGACCCACCCCCTAACCCCTCCCTGCGTGCAGGGAGGGGAGTTTCAATCCGCCGAGACGATCGCGACCAGCGACACGCCGGGGGGAAAGGGCAACCGCCCCAGCACGTGGCGCTCGAGCCCGAAGATTCCTTCGAACAGTCTGTTGATCGGACCGGGCGGCAGCGTGTCGTCGCTGTCTTCCTTGCCGGTGAGGCGGCCGGCCAGGCGGGCGGCGGCGGCGAGTGGGAAGAGCAGGCTGTTGAACCAGCTCATCATCTCGAGCCTGAGGCCGGCCGCCTCGACCACCGCGCGCAGGGTGCGGCGGGTGTAGCGGCGCTTGTGATGATTGACGACGTCGTGCGCGCTCCACATCCAGGGATGGGCGGGCACGGTGATCAGGATGCGGCCGCCGGGGCGCAGCTTGCGGGCCATGCTGACCAGGGCCTCGCGGTCGGGATCGACATGCTCGAGAACGTCGAGGATCGCGATCAGATCATAGGCGCGGTCCTCGACGCCGGTCAGCTCGGGCAGCGGCGCGCTCATCACCGCATGGCCGAGGCGCTTGCTGGCGATCGCCCGGGCGGCGGCATCGACCTCGATCGCGTCGACTCGGCCGAAGCGGCGCAGCATGTCGAGATTGTGGCCGGTGCCGCAGCCGATCTCGAGAATGCGGGCGTCCTCGGGCAGGCGAATGGCGCGCCCGATCAAATCGGAGAGGATGTCGCGGCGGGCGCGGTACCACCAGTGAAGCTGGTCGATCTCCGCCATCCGGTCGTAGACGATCCGCTCCATCAGCCGAACACCCATTGCCGGTTGAGCGCGAAGGTGACGAGCGGGGTCACGAACAGCATCGGGATCACCGGCCACCAGGTCGGTCCGCTCAGATATTCGACCAGCGACCAGACCCACAGGCTGTTGAGGCCGAGGCTGATCAGCGACACGATCAGGAAGCGGCCGGTGCGCTGGACCTGATTGTCGCGGCTGCCATGGCCGCGGAAGCTGACGCTGCTGTGGAGGAAATAGCCGAAGGCCATCGCGACGAGATAGGCGAACAAATTGGCGACCAGCGGCGGCACGCCGAAATAGGTCGCGGGTATGTAATAGGCCGCGACGCCGAGCGCGGTGACGAAGCCGCCGACCAGGCCGAAGCGGATGAACTGACCGAGAAGTGCGCCGTCGGCGCTTGCCTGACCCACGTGAGATAACCGCCGCTTGTTGAGGGTCTGGACCCTGAGAGACGCTTGCGACTAATGACCCGATAAGCGGTTGAAAAGGGGGCGTGGCTTTGGCGGACTGGCTCGACAGGCATTGGCGCTGGCTGGTCCTGCTCTGGTGGCTCGCGGTTTGCGGCTTCCTGCTGGTCGAGCGCTGGGCGGCAATCCGCGGCTTCAGCCTGGGCGACACGGACGACAATCTGCGGATGCTGCAGGTGCGCGCGCTGCTCGAGGGCCAAGGCTGGTACGATCTGCGCCAGTACCGGCTCAACCCGCCCGACGGCGCCAACGTCCACTGGTCGCGGCTGGTCGACCTGCCGATCGCCGGGATCAAGCTCGCCTTGACGCCCTTCGTCGGCGGCCGGGTGGCGGAGATGGCGGCGGTGGCGATGGCGCCTCTGCTGCCGATGCTGGTGGCGATGACGGCGCTCGGCGCCGCGGCGCGCCGGCTGGTCGATCCGCGCGCCTTCCTGTTCGCGGCGGCGCTGATCGTCTGCGCCGGCTCGACCCGCGGCATGTGGTCGCCGCTCCGGATCGACCATCATGGCTGGCAGCTGGCGATGCTGGCGATCGTGACGATGGCGCTGGTCGACCCGCGGCGCGCGCGGGGCGGCGCGATCCTCGGCGCCGCAACCGCGGTCTCGCTGACGATCGGGCTCGAGATGCTGCCCTATCTGGCGCTGGCCGGCGGCGTCACCGGGCTGCGCTGGATCGCGAATCGCGACGAAGCGCGCCGGCTGATGGCCTATGGCGTCGCGCTCGCCGGCGGCTGCGCGATCGGCTATCTGCTGTTCGCGTCGAACGACAACCGCCTGGCGGTGTGCGACGCGCTGTCGCCGGTCTGGCTGTCGGCGATGACCCTGGCCGGCGCGCTCTCGGTGCTGCTCGCCTGGGCCAGTCCGCAGAAATTGAGCTGGCGGCTGGCCGCGGCGGTCGTCGGCGCCATGCTGCTCGCCGCCGCCTTCGCGCTGGCCTGGCCGGATTGCCTCGGCCGGCTCGAGCAGAGCACGCCGGAGCTGGAGCGGCTGTGGCTGAGCAAGGTGCGCGAGGCGATGCCGCTCTATCGCCACGGCACCAGCACGATCGTGATGGTGGCGACGCTGCCGATCGCCGGCCTGATCGGCTATGCGATGATGATGGCCATCCATCGCCGCGATCCGGAGCGGCTGATGGCCTGGCTCTCGGTCGCGCTTCCGGCGACGGTCGCGGCTTTGTTGCTGCTGTGGCAGACCCGGGCCGGGCCGGCGGCGCAGCTGCTCTCCATCCCCGGCGCCACCGCCTTGGCCTGGACCGCGATGCTCTGGCTGTCGCGGCAGCGGCTGATGGTCGTCCGGATCTTCGGCATCGTCGGCGCCTTCCTGGTCGTCTCCGGCCTCGCCTCCTCCTATCTGACCACATTGATTCCAAGCGAGCCGCCCAATGCGGTGCGGCGCGCCGCCAACATCGCCAATGGCCGCTGTCCGACGCTGGCGGCGTTGCGGCCGATCGCGCGCCAGCCGGCGGGCAATGTTCTGACCTTCGTCGATCTCGGCCCGCGGCTGGTGACGGTCACCCATCACAGCGCCATTGCCGGCCCCTATCACCGCAACGGCGCGCAGATCATCGACGTGATGCGGACCTGGCGCGGCACCGAGGCGAATGCCCGCCGCACCGTCGAGCGCTATCGGATCGACTATGTGCTGATCTGCCCGAACCTGTCGGAATCGACCATCTATCGGGCCGAGGCGCCGCGCGGCTTCTACATGCAGCTGATGCGGAACAAGGTGCCGGCCTGGATGGTGCCGGTGCCGCTGCCGCGCGGGTCGCCTTATCGGATGTGGCGGGTGGCGAACCAGGCAGGATCTGGAGCGACGCCTCGGGCCTGAAAAGGCCGTATTTTTTCGCGCGGAGAGCGCGGAGCGGGCCAAAAAAAATCGGGATTCACACGAAGCTGTGACGTGGGTCGAACGTCTTTCGGGCTCCGGCTCCCTGTTTTCGCACGGAGAGCGCAGAGGACGCAGAGACGCAGAGGTGCCGGAGCGGCGTTGACGTCGATTCGAATGCCCGCCGCCGCAAGAGCTTGCTCGGCCTCTCCGCGACTCCGCGTCTCCGCGCGAAATAAATGCTAGCTGAAGCTGCGCTCGATGCCGTCGAGGACAAACTGGGCGGCGAGGGCGGCGAGGATGACGCCGAGCAGGCGGGTGATCATCCCCTCCATCTTGGCGCCGAGCAGGCGCATCAGCGGTCCGGCGAGCAGCAGGGCGACCAGGGTCAGCGCCAGGGTCACAAACAGGGCGCCGAGCACGACCAGCGACGGCACCACGCCCTGGGCGCGCGCCATCAGCAGCATCACCGAAGCGATCGAGCCGGGTCCTGCGATCATCGGGATCGCCATCGGGAAGACCGAGACGTCCTCTGCCTCCTCCTCGGACAGGTCCTGAGCGCGGCTTTCGCGGCGCTCGGTACGCTTTTCGAACACCATCTCCAGCGCGATCAGGAACAGCATAATGCCGCCGGCGACCCGGAAGGCGCTGAGCGAGATGCCGAGCGCGCGCAGCAGGTCCTCGCCGAGCAGGCCGAAGAAGAGCAGGATCGCGGCGGCGACCAGCACCGAGCGGATCGCCATCACGCAGCGCGCCCGGGTGGTCGCGCCGCGGGTGAGGCCGGCGAAGATCGGTGCGCAGCCGGGCGGGTCGATCACCACCAGGAAGGTGGCGAGCGCCGAGACGAACAGCTCGATCACAGGCCTTGGGGCGGCGGCAGCGCGGCGCGGGCGTGCGCGGCCACCAGCGTGTTGCGGAGCAGGACGGCGATCGTCATCGGGCCGACGCCGCCGGGCACCGGCGTGATCGCGCCGGCCGTCTCCGCGGCGCTGGCGAAGTCGACGTCGCCGACCAGCTTGCCGGCGACCCGGTTGATGCCGACGTCGATCACGGTCGCGCCGGGCTTCAGCCAGTCGCCCTTGACCATCTCCGGGCGGCCGACCGCGGCGACGACGATGTCGGCGCGCCGCACCACCGCGGGCAGGTCGCGGGTGCGGCTATGGGCGATGGTGACGGTGCAGCTTTCGCGCAGCAAAAGCTGCGCCATCGGCTTGCCGACGATGTTGGAGCGGCCGACCACGACCGCCTCGAGCCCGGAAAGGTCGCCGAGGCGGTCCTTGAGGAGCATCAGGCAGCCGAGCGGGGTGCAGGGAACGAGCGCATCCTCGCCGACCGCGAGCCGGCCGGCATTGGCGACGTTGAAGCCGTCGACATCCTTGGCTGGATCGATCGCGTCGATCACCGCCTTGTCGTTCATGTGCGGCGGCAGCGGCAGCTGGACGAGAATGCCGTCGACGGCCTCGTCCTGGTTGAGCCGGTGGACCAGGGCGATCAGCTCGGCCTGCGAGGCGTCGTCGGCCAGGCGATGCTCGAAGCTCGCCATGCCGGCGGCGAGCGTCGCCTTGCCCTTGGAGCGGACATAGACCTGGCTCGCCGGATCCTCGCCGACCAGCACCACGGCGAGGCCGGGCGGGCGCTTGGCATGCGCGACGAAGGCGGGGACCGCCTCGCCGACGCGGGCGCGCAGCCCCGCGGCGAAGGCCTTGCCGTCGATCAGGGCCGCGCGCATCGGCGGCTCACTGATACAGAGAAAGCATGGCGCCCGGCAGCAGATAATCCTTCACGATGATGATCAGCAGCAGCACGATCAGCGGCGAGAAATCGAGCCCGCCGAAATCGGGAAGGATGCGCCGGAACGGCCGGTAGAGCGGCTCGGTCATCCGATCGAGCGCCCGCAGGAAGGTGCGGACGAAATCGTTATAGGTGTTGATCACGTTGAACGCGACCAGCCAGGACAGGATCGCCTGGAGGATGATGATGTACATCAGCACGCGCAGCAGCAGGTCCGCGATGCCGAAAAGGGCCTGAGGCATAAAGTCTCCCGCCAGGAACGCCCCTGCCTCTAGCCGGGCCGGCGGAAGCGGGCAATGCGCCTTCCGCCGCCGCGGGCCGCTCGTTATGCTGCCGTCATGATCATGATGCTGCTCGCGCTCCAGGCGGCGCTGACCCAGCCCGGTGCGCTGAGGACGTTCGAGGACTGGGCGGTCGGCTGCGACAATGGCCGCGCCTGCCGGGCGGTGTCGCTGATCGCGGAAGGCGATTGGGACGCGAGCCTGGCGGTGATGGTGCGGCGCGACGCCGGGCCCGAGGCGGAGCTTGTCCTGATCCTCGCCGGCGAGGAGGGCAGCCGGCTGGTGGCGGACGGACGGCCGCTTGCGGTGCGGCTGATCGCGGTCGACGGCAATCTGATCGCCCATCCCGCCGACAATGCAGTGCTGCTTCCGGCGCTGCGCGACGCCCACCAGCTCGAGCTGCGCGACGCCGGTGGCCAGGCGATCGGCCGGGCCTCGCTGGCTGGGCTGGCCGCGGCGATGCGCGAGATGGACGCCCAGCAGCGACGGTCGGGAACGGTCACAGCCCTGGTCGACCGCGGCGACCGGCCGGCCGCTTCGGTGCCGGCCGCTCTCGCTCTGCCCGAAGTGCGGTTGAGGCCGCCATTCCAGGATATGTCACCGGAGCTGGACGAAGCCAGGATCACGGCGCTGCGCGATGCGGAAGGCTGCGCGATCGGCGAGGTCGGCGGACCCGACGAACATGCCGCGTTCCAGCTCGAGACCGGCAAGACACTGATCCTGCTCGCCTGCGGCAGCGGCGCCTACAACGTCACCCAGATCGCGCTGGTCGCCGAGCAGAGGGAAGGCCGGCTTTCAATCCGCCGGGCGCGGTTCGACGCCGCCTCGGACAAGCCGGATTCCGCCTTGATCAACGCCGATTATGACGGCGACCGGCGGCTCTTGAACGAATTCTCCCGTGCCCGCGGCCTCGGCGATTGCGGGACGCGATCCGATTATGCCTGGGACGGGGCGCAATTCCGGCTGGTCCGGCGCGAGACGATGGAGGAATGCCGCGGCGCCCGCAACTTCATCACGACCTGGCGGGCGCGCGTCGTCCGGCCCTGATCACTCCCGGACGAGACCGCCCTCGGCCGCCCGGCGGCTGATCTCCGGGTTGGCCGTCACCCATTGCTCGAGCGCGAGGCGGAAGGTGGATTCCGGGACGCCGTCGCGGCCGAGCAGGACGGTCGCGCGCAGGCTGAGCACGCCTTCGTCGCTGGTCGCGGTGACGAAGTCGTAATTGTTGTTCTGCTCGTTGAGCCAGGCCGGCGGCGGGTCGCGGACGTCGTTGTAGAGCGCGACAAAGGACAGATACTCGCAATTGCGGCCGTCGCTGCAATTGCCGAGCGCGACCAGGGTGCGCACGCCATCGAGCTCGGCCGGGAAGACGAGCACGCCGCCCTCGCGGATGAACGCGCCCGGGCCGTGGCCCCATTGCTCGAACCGGCCGCGCAGCGCTTCCGGATCGAGCGCGGTGACGTTCTGCGCAGCCAGCGGCGCGGCCGAGGCCAGGCCGAGGGCGAGGAGCGGAAGCAGCAAGGCCCGCGTCATGGCGCGAACCGGGGCGGCTCGGCCTCGGCGAGCAGGATCGAGAACCATTGCTTCTCGTCGGTCCATTCGCTGGTGACTCCCCATCCGGCGGCGCGCAGCAGGATGCGGCTGTCGCGAAAGCCGTATTTGTGGCTGTTCTCGGTATGGATCGTGTCGCCGGCCCGGAAGGTGAAGCGTCGGCCCTCGACGGTGAAGGCGAGGTCGCGCAGCGCCTCGAGGTGCATCTCGATCCGGCTGAGCGCATCGTTCCAGATCGCGCGGTGGCGGAAGGCGTCGACGGGGATGTCGCCGTGGAGCTCGGCGTTGATCCGGTGGAGCAGGTTGAGGTTGAAGGCGGCGGTGACGCCGGCCGCGTCGTCATAGGCGCGCAGCAGCACGTCGACATCCTTGATCCGGTCCATGCCGATCACCAGCCGCGCGCCGTCGCCGAGTGTCTCCTTCATCGCCCGCAGCAGATCGACCGCAGTCCGCGCGACAAGATTGCCAATCGTCGAGCCGGGGAAGAAGCCGAGCTTGGGCATCGCCGCGACCGCCTCGGGAAGCTCGATGCGGCGCATGAAATCGCCTTCTACCGGATGGATCGGCAGGTTCGGGCAGAGACGGCCGAGCGCTTCTGCCGAATCCCGAAGGAAATCGCCGCTGATGTCGATCGGCACATAGGCCGCGGGCGCGACCGCGCGCAGCAGAATCGGGGTCTTGGCCGAGGAGCCCGAGCCGAACTCGACCACCGCCTGGCCGGGCTCGAGCAATGCGCCCAGCTCGGGGCTGATCCGTTCGAGCAAGGCGGTCTCGGTCCGGGTCGGATAATATTCGGGGAGGCGGGTGATCTCCTCGAACAGTTCGGAGCCGCGCCGGTCGTAGAGCCAGCGCGCCGGCACCGCCGGGATCGGCGCGGCGAGACCGGCGAGCACGTCCTCGCGAAAGGCGGGATCGACCTTCGGCCGTTCGACAAGCATGTCCACGCTATAAATCCTTTGCGAGCCGCAGGCCGGCATACATCCAGCGCTGGTGGGGGTAGAAGAAGTTGCGGTAGGTGGCGCGCATGTGGCCGCGGGGCGTCGCGCAGCAGCCGCCGCGCAGCACCATCTGCCCGCTCATGAACTTGCCATTATATTCGCCGACCGCGCCGGCGGCCGGTCGGAAGCCGGGATAAGGGGTGAAGGCGCTCGCGGTCCATTCCCAGACGTCGCCGAACAGCTGGCGCAGCCCGCTTTGGCCGCCTTCGACCGGACGGGGACGGACCGGGCCGGCCCGGTCGAGCTGGTTGCCGCCGTGCGGATCCATGCCGTGCGCCGAGCTTTCCCATTCCGCCTCGGTCGGCAGCCGCGCCCCGGCCCAGCGGGCGAAGGCGTCGGCCTCGTAATAGCTGACGTGGCAGACCGGCGCGGCGAGATCGAGCGGCTGGAGGCCGTCGAGCCCGAAGCGCGCCCAGCCGGCTTCGCTTTTCTCCCAGTAGAGCGGCGCTGCGACCTGTCCGGCCTGGACCCAGGCCCAGCCGTCGGACAGCCACAGCATCGGATCGGCATAGCCGCCATCCTCGATGAAGCCGAGCCAGTCGGCATTGGTCACGAGCCGGTCGGCGAGCGCGTGCGGCGTCAGGATGACGCGGTGGCGCGGCCCTTCGGCGTCGAAGGCGAAACCCGCGCCGGCATGGCCGATCTCGACGACGCCCTCGCGCCCCTCGATCCAGGCGGGCGCCGACGGGATCGCGGCCGGCGCCGGCGCTTCGGCGGGCCAGACCGCCGGGCGCAGCGGATTTTCCGCGAAGGTGGCGGTGAGGTCCATCAGCATCAGCTCCTGATGCTGCTGCTCGTGATGGAGGCCGAGCTGGACCAGCGCCAGCGCCGCATCGGCAAGATCGGGTAGCGCCGACAGCAGCGCCCGGTCGACGGCGGCGCGATAGGCGCGGATCTCGTCGAGCGAGGGCCGGCTCAGCATGCCGCGCCGCGGCCGCGCGTGGCGGGCGCCTTCGGCCTCGTAATAGGAGTTGAACAGAAAGGCCCAGCTTTCGTCATGGGGCCGGTAGCCGGACAGATGGTCGCGCAACACGAAGGTCTCGAAGAACCAGGTCGTGTGGGCGAGGTGCCATTTGGCCGGCGACGCATCCGGCATCGGCTGGATCGTCGCATCGGCGTCCGACAAGGGTTCGGCGATGGCGAGGCTGAGCCCGCGCACCGCCGCGAAGCGGTCGCGGAGCGCGCCGGCGCCGGGTTCAGGAACCCCGCGTGGCCCCGGGCTGCCAGAGGACATCGCCGCCTTCCTTCCGCGCGATCCAGCGCGCCATGACGAAAAGATGGTCGGACAGCCTGTTGATATAGGCCAGCGCCATCGGATTCAACGAAACCGCCCGCGACGCCGCCACGGCCGAACGCTCGGCCCGGCGCGCGGTTGCCCGGGCAAGATGGAGCCGCGCGGCGGCCTCGCTGCCGCCCGGCAGGATGAAGCTGCGCAGCGGCTCGAGATCCTCGTTCATCCGGTCGATCTCGGCCTCGAGCCGGGCGACCTGGGCGGCGACGATGCGCAGCGTCATTTCATCCGGCTCGAACGTTTCGCCGGGCGTGGCGAGATCGGCGCCGAGATCGAACAATTCGTTCTGGAGGCGGCCGAGCATCGCGCGCGCCTGTGCGTCGGACACCGAATTCAGCGCCAGGCCGACCGCGCAATTCGCTTCGTCGACATCGCCGATCGCGGCCATGCGCGGATCGGCCTTGGAGACACGCGCGCCGTCGACGAGCCCGGTCTCGCCGGCGTCGCCGGTGCGGGTGTAGATCTTGTTGAGGCGGACCAGAAAGCTGGCCCTTATCGGCCGGAGCCGCCGCCGGCGACGACCAGCAGGATGACGACGAGCAGGATCGCGATCGCCTGGAACAGCACCCGCTTGCGCATCAGCTCCTGCGAGCGCTGGCCGGTCGGATCGCGCTGCAGCGCCATGTTGACCACGCCCTTGATCAGGATGAACAGGGTGGCCGCGGCCGCGAGCGCGAGCAGGATGCCGAGAAAGACGGTCATGCGGTCCATTTAGGCTTCGGAGAGCGAATATCCACCCGGAAGTTGGTTTCGGCGGAGACTGCTGACAAGTTCCGACGCATCGGCGCCGGCGGCGCGCAGGTCGGCGAGGGTCGGGGCGCCGTGGCGCTTGGCGAGGCGGCTGCCGTCGGCGCCCGCGAGCAGGCCGTGATGGTGGTAGGACGGGGTCGGCAGGTCCAGGAGCGCCTGGAGCAGGCGGTGGACGTGGGTCGACGCGAACAGGTCGACGCCGCGCACGATGTCGGTCACACCCTGGTCGGCATCGTCGACGGTGACGGCGAGATGATAGCTGGCCGGCGCGTCCTTGCGGGCGAGCACGACGTCGCCGAATGACTCCGGCGCCGCCGCGATGGTGCGGCCATGATCGGTCCAGGCGAGCGGCCCGGTGCGCCGGACCGCGGCCACGACGTCGAGCCGCCAGGCATGGCGCCGCTTCAGGTCGATCGCGTCGGCGGGAAGGCCGCGGCAGGTGCCGGGATAGATCGGGCCGTCGGGGGCGCCTGCCCCGGACGCCGATCCGGGGTGGGGAGCCGCGACGCTGGCGGCGATGTCGGCGCGGGTGCAGAAACAGGGATAGAGCAGTCCCATCGCCTTCAGCCGCTCGAGCGCGGCGGCGTAGAGATCGAGCCGCTCCGACTGGTAGACGATCTCGCCGTCCCAATCGAGGCCGAGCCATTGCAGGTCCTCGATGATGGCGTCGACATGCTCGGGGCGCGACCGGCCCGGGTCGATATCCTCGATCCGCAGCAGGAAGACGCCGCCGCGCTCGCGCGCGAAATCGTGCGCCAGAATCGCCGAAAAGGCGTGGCCCAGGTGAAGCCGGCCGGTCGGGCTGGGCGCGAAACGAGTCACGGGCTGCATGTCATTTGCCTTTTCGCGAATTGCCCGCTTGACCGCGAGTCACCACATATGGTGTCATCATGGCGTCACGCGGCCTAGTCATATGCGTGGCGGACAGGAGAAGACGGCCGAAACGACCGCTTTCTCCCTCGTTCTGAGTGCGACGGTTGCGGGGGCGGCGTTTCTGGAGGGCTTTCTCCATGAAACGGGAGCCTTTTGACCTTGTACCATCCCGACCTCCTCCGCCATCCAGAGGGTTGCCCGGCGCTCGTTCTCAACGCCGATTATACGCCATTGAGCTATTATCCGTTGAGCCTCTGGCCGTGGCAGACCGCGGTCAAGGCGGTGTTCCTCGAGCGGGTCGATATCGTCGCCCAATATCAGCGCAAGGTGCACAGCCCGAGCTTCGAGATGAGCCTGCCGAGCGTGATCGCGCTCCGGCAATATGTGCGGCCGTCCGAATATCCCGCCTTCACCCGGTTCAACCTGTTCCTGCGCGACCGCTTCGCCTGCCAATATTGCGGCGATCCGCGCGAGTTGACCTTCGACCATGTCGTGCCGCGCGCCCAGGGCGGCCGCACCACCTGGGAGAATGTCACGACCGCCTGCGCGCCGTGCAACCTGCGCAAGGGTGGCCGCACGCCGCGCGAGGCGCACATGCACATCCATCGCCACCCGTTCCGGCCGACCAGCTGGCAGCTGCAGGAGCATGGCCGGTCCTTCCCGCCCAATTATCTGCACGATAGCTGGCGGGACTATCTCTACTGGGATGTCGAGCTCGACGCTTAGACCTCCAAAGCTGGATTAGCCCTTCTTCCGCCGCGTCGGCGCGTGGAAGTCCGGGTCCTTGTCGGCGATCCAGGCGAGAAAGCGGGCGATGTCGGGATGGGCGCGCAGCGCGTCCGCGCTCACATGTTTGTCGGCCAGTTCGCGGTTCGAGAGCGTCGCGTGGATGGTGCGGTGGCAGATCGGATGAATCGGAACGACGTCGCGGCCGCCGCGGCTCTTGGGCACCGGATGGTGCCATTCGACCCGCCGGCCGAGCGGGCGCCCGCACAGGAAGCAGTCCAGTGGCTCGCTCACCGCTTCAGCCAGTGTCTCCAGTAGAAATAAGCGAAGATCAGGACGCCGAGGACGACGCAGAACAGGCTGATCGCCCAAAAGCTGTCGCTATGGTTCGCATAAGGAATGCCCTGGACGTTCATGCCGAGCAGGCTGGTGATGAAGGTCAGCGGCAGGAAGACGAAGGCGACGATCGCGATGTAGAGCGCGCGCTGGTCGGTCTGCTCGGCGCGCAGGTCGGTGACCTGCTCGTGCAGCAGGGCGGCACGCTCGCGCACCGCCTCGAGCTCCTCGGTCATGCGGGCGAAGCGGTCGGCCGCCTCGTTGATGTGGAGCCGGTCGTCGGCGGCGATCCAGTCGAATTCCAGCGTGGCGAGGGTGCGCAATGCGTCGCGGTCGGGCGCGACGAAGCGGCGGAAGCTGATCGCCTCGGAGCGGACGGCGGCGATGGCGCGGCGCGACGGATAGAGATTGTCGGGCTGCAACACCTCCTCAACCGCGTCGAGCCGGTCGCCGAGCGCGGCCACTTCGGGATCGAGCTGGGTGCTGATCGCGCGGGCAAAGGCGGCGACAAGATCGCCGCTGTCGTGGATCAGCCCCTTCTCCATCTTCGCCCTGACCAGCTCGGTCGCGGCCAAAGTGCGCCGGCTGAGCGAGGTCGCGCGGTGCGCCGTCACCCAGAGCCGGATCGAGACCAACCGATCGGAATCATTGGGATCGAGATCGCCCGGCCCGCGCAGATTGATCAGCGCGCCATGCTCGATCGCGTCGCAGCGCGGCCGCGTCTCGGTTGCGGCGAGCGCGCCGACCGCGACGTCGGGAATGTCGTGCTGGCCCTTGAGGAAGCCGAGATCGACCTCGTCGCGGCCCTCGAGATGGACCCAGAGGAAACCCGGACCTTGGTGGAGCGCCGCTTCCTCGAGGGTCAGCGTGCGCACGGCGCCGTCGACGACGAGCAGCGCGCCGTCCATCAGGCGCGGTCCGAATCCGCCAGATAGGAACGAACGATCGGGGCGAGGTCCTCGCGGTCCAGCGCCACCGCGAGATTGGCAAGGACGAAGCCGGCGGCATTGCCGCAATCGTGGCGGTCGGCCTCGACGGTGACGGCGTGGAAGGGCTGGCGTCCGATCAAAGCGGCCATGCCGTCGGTGAGCTGGATCTCGCCGCCGGCGCCGCGGCCGATCGTGCCGAGCAGGTCCATGATCTCGGGCTGGAGGATGTAGCGGCCGACCACGCCCAGGGTCGACGGCGCTTCTTCCGGCTTCGGCTTCTCGACCAGGCCCTTGACCTCGGTCAGGCGGCCGTCGCGGCCGCCCGGCGTGATGATGCCGTAGCTGCCGGTCCGCTCGCGCGGCACCTCCTCGGCGCAGACGATATTGCCGCCGACGCGACTATAGGCATCGACCATCTGGGCGAGGCAGCCGGGGCGGCCGACCATCAGGTCGTCCGGCAGCAGCACCGCGAACGGCTCGTTGCCGACGATGGCGCGCGCGCACCAGACCGCATGGCCGAGGCCGAGCGGCTCCTGCTGACGGACCGAGACGACCGAGCCGGGCTGGAAGCGGGTGCCGTCGAGCGCGTCGAGCGGCTTGCCGCGTCCGGTCATCACCGCCTCGAGCTCGAAGGCGATGTCGAAATGATCTTCGAGCGCGTCCTTGCCGCGGCCGGTGACGAAGATCATCTGCTCGATCCCCGCCTCGCGCGCTTCCTCCACCGCATATTGGATGAGCGGCCGATCGACGACGGTCAGCATCTCCTTCGGCATCGCCTTGGTGGCGGGCAGGAATCGGGTGCCGAGCCCGGCAACGGGGAAGACGGCCTTGCGGACGGGTTTCATTCGGGATCGGGGCCTGGCGCGTCGCGGACGGGAACCGGATTGGCGCCTTCCGGCACGTCCGGCGGCGGCATGTCGAAACGGTCGTCCTCGCGCGGCTCGGAGCGGCGCAGCAATTCGTCGACCCGGACCGGCCGGGCGATCGGCGGCGGCGTCAGCAGCCGCTCGGGCGAAGGCGCCTCGCGCGCCGCCATCGGCGCGACCGGCAGGCTCTCGCCGGGCGGCGGCTGCAGCGGCTCGCGCAGGCCGCAGCCGGCGGCAAGCAATACGATCGGGAGAATCGCCGCGCGCCTCATTCGTCCATTCCCAGCACCTTGCGGGCCGCCTCGATCCGTTTCTTCACCTGCGCCGGCGCGGTGCCGCCGAAGCTCATCCGGCTCTTAACCGAGGCGTCGACCGAAAGCACATTGAAAGCGTCGGCCGCGATCCGGCCATCGATGCCGGCGAGGTCCGCCGGCGTCAGGTCCCACAGATTGACGCCGCGCTCGTCGGCCAGCTTGACCGCCCGGCCGGTGATATGGTGCGCCTCGCGGAACGGCACGCCGGCGGCGCGGACCAGCCAGTCGGCGAGGTCGGTCGCGGTGGCGTGGCCGGATTCGGCCGCGGCGCGCATCCGCTCGGCGTTGAAGCCGACCGTCTCGACCATGCCGGCCATCGCCGCCAGCGACAGGGTCAGCAGATCGTGCGCCTCGAACACCGGCTCCTTGTCGTCCTGCATGTCCTTCGAATAAGCGAGCGGCAGCCCCTTCATCGTCATCACCAGCGCGTTCATCGCGCCCGCGATCCGGCCGCTATGGCCGCGGACCAGCTCGGCCGCGTCCGGATTGCGCTTCTGCGGCATGATCGAGGAGCCGGTCGAGAAGCTGTCGGACAGGCGCACGAAGCCGAAGGGCTGGCTCGCCCAGAGGATAAACTCCTCGGCGAGCCGCGACAGATGAAGCGCGCACTGGGTCGCGGCCATCAGATAGTCGATTGCGAAGTCGCGGTCGGAGACGGCGTCGAGCGAATTGGCCGTCGGCCGGTCGAAGCCGAGCGCGAGCGCGGAGGCCTCGCGGTCGAGCGGGAAGCTGGTGCCGGCGAGCGCGGCCGAGCCCAGCGGGCATTCGTTGAGGCGCGCGCGGGCGTCGGCGAAGCGCGAGCGGTCGCGGCGCAGCATCTCATAATAGGCCATCAGATGGTGGCCGAGCGTGACCGGCTGGGCCGACTGGAGATGGGTGAAGCCAGGCATCACCGTCGCCGCATGCTCGGCGGCGCGGGTGACGAGCGCGCGCTGCAGCGCGGCCAGTCCATCGTCGGCGACGTCGATCGCGTCGCGCACCCAGAGCCGGAAATCGGTCGCGACCTGGTCGTTGCGCGAGCGGGCGGTGTGCAGCCGCCCGGCCGACGGACCGACCAATTCGGCCAGCCGGTGCTCGACATGCATGTGGATGTCCTCGAGCGCCGGATCCTCGGGCACGCCCTTCAGCTCATATTCGTCCTCGATCCGGTCGAGCCCCTCCTCGATCGCATCGGCATCCTCCTGGGCGACGATGCCCTGGGCGGCGAGCATCGCGACATGGACCCGCGACGCCTCGATATCCTGGCGCCACAGCCGCTTGTCGAAGGCGATCGAGGCATTTATCTCGCGCATCAGCGCCGAAGGACCCTCGGCGAAGCGTCCGCCCCACATCTGATTGGAGTCCTGATCCTTGCGGCTCGTGATCGCCTTTCTCCCCGGCCTTGCGTTCGGCCTCGCGCTGGCCGGTTGCGATAGGCAAAAGGCCGCGGAGCCGCAAGCGCAGGCGAGCGCCAATCAGGCCGGCGGGGCCGCCAGGCAGGACTATCCGACCGGCGTGCTCGACCGCTCGCATGCCGGCACGCCGGCCCCGGGCATCAGCTTCGAGGACCCGCAGGGGCGGCCGACCAATTTTGCCGCCTTCCGCGGCCGGCCGCTGCTGGTCAATCTGTGGGCGACCTGGTGCGGCCCCTGCGTCGTCGAGATGCCGTCGCTCGACGCGCTCGCCGAGCGCGAAGGCGAGGGCCTGCAGGTGCTCGCGCTCAGCCAGGACAATGGCCGCGACCTGGTGACCCAATTTTTCGGCGCGCGCCGCTTCAACCGGCTCGAGCCCTATCTCGATTCGCAGCTCGGCATGATGACCGAGCTGCGGCTCGACACGCTGCCGACGACGATCCTCTACGACGCGCAGGGCCGCGAGGTGTGGCGGATGACCGGCATGGCCGAATGGGACGGCGCCCGCGCCGACGCCCTGCTGCGCGAGGGCGGAGTCGAATAGTCCTATTGGCCGGGCGTCGGCGCCGACAGTCCGAGCGGCGCCGGATCGACCTTCGCCATGACGATGGCGCATTCCATCAGCACCAGCAGCGCGACCGGCGGCGCGACGACGTCCCTCGCCATTTTCAGGAAATCCTGCGCGGCGAGGCCGAAGGCGGTCGGCCATTCGGTCGGGTCCAGGCCGAGCCGCCCGAAATTCTCCTGCACGTCCGGGAAGAGATGGCGGACATAATCGGCCGGAGCGCCATCGGCCGACGTGCCTTCGGGGAAGCGTATCCGGCCGAATTCGCCGCTGCCGACCGTGGCGCTGACATGCTGGACCACTGGAATCACGTCCGGCACCTCCTCGCCGAGCGCAGCGACCGCGCCGGCGGCGAGCGACCAGAAGCTGTAACGGTCCTCGAGCAGATAGTGATTGATGGCGTCGCCGAAAAAATAGCTGGCGCCGTCGGCGCCGGTCGCAACCGCCCAGGGCGTGCCCCATTGGCCAGGGCCGTTCAGCAGTGCGTGGCGTGCGGCGATCTGGCAGGCCGTACCCGCCAGCGCGCCGAGCATCGCGATCATCGACTCGACATGGACGCCCCGCTCGCTGTTCGCGCATTGCATCAGCCAGCGATTGAGCTGGGCGGCGGCCTCATATTGGCGCTCCGACGGCTGGGCCGGTTCGTGAGGCGCGTCGCCCCCTTTGCGGCCGAACAGCTTGCCGAACATCGCGCTCCCCTCAATCCATCAAGGCCGCTTCCCTGCGCGATGGCGCGAGACGGCGCAACAGCCGGCCGTCGATCGCGGCGAGTCCGGCGCCGATCAGCGCCATGCCGGCGAAATGGCGCGGCTCGAGCTGCTCGTCGAGGAACAGGGCGCCGAGCAGGATCGCGGTGATCGGGATCAGGAAGGTGACGAGCAGGGCGTTGGTCGCGCCCGCGGTCGCGAGCAGCCGGAAATAGAGGATGTAGGCGAGCGTCGTGCAGAACAGAGCCAGGCCGGCCATCGCCGCCCACGCCTCGAACGGGATCGGCCGGGCGAGCCAGGGCGGCTCGAACAGCAGCACCAGCGGCAGCGTGATCAGGGCGGCGGCGGTCAGCTGGCCGGTCGAGACGCCGATCGGCGACACGCCCATCGTCCGGAAACGGCGCGCATAGACGCCGGCCAGCGCATAGCAGAGGGTGGCGCCGAGACAGGCGAGCTGCGCCAGCACCTCGGTGCCGACGTCGCGCAGCAGGTCGGCGCCGATCATCACCGCGACGCCGCCGAAGCCGAGCAGGACGCCGAAGATCTTGCCGGGCGTCGCCTTCTCGTCGCTGGTCGCGACATGGGCGACGAGCACGCCCCAGATCGGCGTGGTCGCGTTGAGGATCGAGGCGAGGCCGCCGTCGATCGACTTCTGCGCCCAGGCGAACAGGACGAACGGGATGACGTTGTTGAGCAAGGCCAGCACGAGGAAGGCGCGCAGGGCGCCCGGCGGTACGGCGAAGCGCTCCTTGCGGACCAGCAGATAGAGCCAGAGCACCGCCGCGGCGAGCAAAGCGCGGATGAGAACGAGCGTGAAAGGCTCGACCAGGCCAACGGTCAGCTCGATGAAGAAGAACGAGCCGCCCCACAGCACCGAGAGGAAGAGGAGGATCGCCCAATCCTGGCCGTTCATCGATGGGTTGGGCGTCATGCGGGCCGTCGGCTCCATGTTCGAGGTTTTGGCAGGAGGCAGGTCTGCTCAATTCTGCCCCTCCCTGAATACAGGGAGGGGTTGGGGTGGGTCTGTCTCCACCGGCAGTGCGCTTCGAGAACGCACCCACCCCCGGCCCCTCCCTGCGTGCAGGGAGGGGAGTAGGGTCGTCAGCCGAGAGAGGGTTCGGGCCGACCCCGCCAGTTTCTAACGTTCGAACGACTGAATGAGGATTTCGATCTCCTTATGCAGTCATAAGGAGAAGTGGCTGCGGGCACTTCCCGCTGGTTGCTTTCAATCCCGCAACAGCTCGTTGATGCCGGTCTTCGAGCGGGTCTTGGCGTCGACGCGCTTGACGATGACGGCACAGGCCAGGCTGGGTCCGCCGTCTTTGGCGGGCAACGTGCCGGGCACGACCACCGAATAAGCCGGCACGCGGCCGTAATAGACGTCGCCGGTGGTGCGATCGACGATCTTGGTCGAGGCGCCGATGAAGACGCCCATCGAGATCACCGCGCCCTGCTCGACGACGACGCCCTCGGCGACCTCGGAGCGGGCGCCGATGAAGCAATCGTCCTCGATCACCACCGGCCCGGCCTGGAGCGGCTCGAGCACGCCGCCGATGCCGGTGCCGCCTGAGATATGGACGTTGCGGCCGATCTGGGCGCAGCTGCCGACCGTCGCCCAGGTGTCGACCATCGTCCCCTCGCCGACATAGGCGCCGATATTGACGAAGCTCGGCATCAGCACCGCGCCCCTGGCGACGAAAGCGCCACGGCGGACGATCGCGCCGGGAACGGCGCGGAAGCCCGCGCTCTCGAATTCGGATGCGGTCCAGCCGAGGAACTTGGACGGAACCTTGTCCCACCAATGCGCGCCGCCGGGCCCGCCGGCGATCGCTTCCATCGGGTTGAGCCTGAAGGAGAGCAGCACGGCCTTCTTGAGCAATTGATTGACGGTCCAGCCCCCGGCGCCGGGCTCGGCAACCCGCGCTGCGCCCGAATCGAGCAGACCGATCGCCGCCTCGACCGCGTCCCGGACCTCGCCGGCCGTCCCGGCTCCAAGCGTTTCGCGCGCGTCCCAGGCGCGATCGATGACGGACTCCAGCTGGGCGATCATGCCACCTCCCTGACGATTTCGTTGAGCCACGAGGCAATGTCGGCAGCGCAATGGTCGACATGCTCCTGCGAGCCGGATTCCGGCCCCTGCTCCGAGCCATTGTCGACCCAGAGCGTGGTCATGCCGATCGCCTTGGCCGGCAGCAGGTTGCGCACCATGTCGTCGGCGAACAAGGCGCGCGTCGGATCGATGCCGTGCCGGTCGCAGATCGCCTGATAGGCGCTTGGATGCGGCTTGGGCACATAATCCATGGCGTGGATGTCGTGCATTCCGTCGAACGCATTGGCGAGGCCGAGCTTGTCCAGCACCCGGCCGGCATAGCTCTCGTCGGCATTGGTGAAGATGAATTTACGCCCGGGCAGCCGGTCGAGCGCGGCGACCAGGACAGGATCGGCGGTCAGGCGGGCGAGATCGATGTCGTGGACGAAATCGAGAAAGTCGCGCGGCGCAACTCCATGCTCGGCCATCAGGCCCGCCAGGGTGGTGCCATGGGCGTGGAAATAGCCCTTCTGCACCCGCCGCGCCTCGGTCGCATCGACGGCGAGCAGGCGCTGGATATAGGCGCCCATGCGCTGGTCGATCAGCTCGAACAGGTTGCACGAAGCCGGATAGAGACTGTTGTCGAGATCGAAGATCCAGCTTTCGACATGAGCGAGGTCCGGCCGCATGCGCCGGCCCTAGCTGTCATGGGCCCAAGACGAAAGCCCGCCGCTTCAGTTGGCCTCTTCCGGGGCCAGGAACAGCACGTTGAGCTCGCCGTCCGGTCGCCAATTGCGCCGGCGCAGCTCGACGCGGGCCGTGCCCGTCGCCTGCGCGCCCTCACCGCAGAAGCTTGCGATCGTGCGCTCGTCGCCGCGGTCGACGACCAGTCGATAATCGGCGACGACCGGTCCGTTGCCGTTGAGGAAGGTGAACCAGGTCTCGGCGATGGCCGGATCCATGCCCTCGGCATCGGGAGCAGCCATCCGGTCGACAGCGGCGAGAAAGGCGTCGTCGAAACAGTAGCGCCGGATCTGCGCCTGGCCGGATTCGGAGTTGCGGATGGCGTCACTCGCCATGCCGACATTGACGGCGCCGGCGAGGCCGGGGGTGTAGCTATGCTCGACGACGAGGTCGCGGCCGGCCGGCACGATTTGCTGCCATTGCCAGCTCTCGCGCACCGTCCAGAGCGGCGAGAATTGCGCTGGTCCACTATCGGGCCGGAAGATCTCGATCAGGCCCATCGCGGCGAGCCGGCTCTGGGCGTCGACAGGCAATGCCGCGAGCGCTCGCTGGACCGGCTCATAGCCGTCGTCGAGATGGAAGACCGGCACGTTCATGCTTGCGAGCAAGGCGCTGTGATCCTCGCCGCCGATGAGCGCGCGCCGCTGCGGCTGAAGCGCGAGCGGCTGGCCGTCGACCGCGATCCGTACGTCCGACGGCCAGCGCAGCTCACTCGAATGCCGTTCGGGTGCGCGGTCGAGCAGCGGAAAAGCGATCGGGATGGTGACGTCGTTGGGCGAGCGGTTGCGCAGCACATAGCGAATGCGGACGGCCTGGCGGGAGATATAGAGATCCTGGGAGACGATCTCGACCCGATCGCCCGCATCGATCGCCAGGCCGCCGGCCGCGACGCTGAATCTTTCGTCCTGCGCGGAAGCCGGGGTCGTGGTAAGCATGGCGACCGCGGCGCAGAGAGACAGGATCGTCTTTCGCATCTTTCTTCCTTGTCCAGTCAGACCTAGTCGGTGCGCGAAGGGCGCAGGATCAGCACGTTGAGGTCGCGGTCCGGGCGCCAGTTGCGGCGCCGCATCTCGAACTGAGTCGGGCTGATCCGGCGCACGCCTTCGCCGCAGAAGCTGACCAGATTTTCCGGCCGGCCCTTGTCGACCACCAGCCGGAAATCGGCGATCGGCGAGCGCCAATTGGCCCCGGTCCTGAGGATGTAGCTCAGCCAGACCTCGTCGATGTTGATGACCTGGCGGGCGGTCATCCGGTCGATCGCGGCGAGCACGGGCGGCTCGATGCAGTAGCGCGCGATCCATTCGCGGGCGCCCTCGCCGTCGCGATATTCCGGATTCATCAGCGCGCTGGTGACGGTGCCGCCCGCGCCGGGCCGATAGCGATGCTCGACGACGATGTCGCGGCCGGCCGGAAAGACCTGCTCCCAATACCAGCTCTCGCGCACCGTCCAGCGCGGGCTGGCACTGCGGCGGCCTGCGGCGGGGTCGTTGAACAGCTCGACCAATCCCAGCCGCGCCAGCCGGTCCTGCGCCTCGGCCGGCAGTTCGTCGACCGCGCGATACATGGGCGACGCATCCTCATGGCCGGCGATCGGCACATTGAGGCTGTTGAGCAAGGCGCTGTGATCGGTGCCGTTGAGGACGGCGCGCCGCTCGACCGACATCCGCACCTCGCGGCCGTCGACCCGCGTGCGGAATTCGCCGGGCCAGGAGACGTCGCCCTCGGGCTCGTTGGCCAGGTCCATGTCCGGCAAGGGAAAGGCGACGATGGTGCGGACGTCGCGCGGCGACCGGTTGCGGAAGACGTAGCGCACCCGGATCTCGTCCTGCGAGACGTAGAGATCCTCCGAGACCATGTCGATGTCGCGATTCTGCCGGAGCACGAGTCCGCCGGCCGCCATTTCGGCGGCGCTGTCATTGGCAGTCGCAGCCGGCCCGATCGTCACGGCGGCGGCCAGTGCGAGCGACACGATCCATCGGCGCATCAGTCCACCCTTTCGGGGCGTAATTATTCACCCCGTGCAAGAAGCGCCACGGGCGCGCGACCAAAACGGCGCTTGGAGCGACGGATCAGATAGAGACGCCCCTCAGGGGTGGCGGATCCCCGGGCACGCCGAACACAGCCGGTTGCGTTGGGCGGCTAATTGATCGGCTTGGCGAAGACGACCAGCCGTTCGACCTCGGCGAAGCCGGCCGCCGCGTGCCAGGCGTGGCTGATCTGGTTGTCGATCAGCGCGTCGGATCCGAAATGGCAGAAGCCGCGCTGCTTCGCCCAGGCTTCGCCGGCGGCGAGCAGGGCGCGGGCGACGCCGAGGCGGCGCGCCGACGCGTCGACCCAGATCCCTTCCAGATAGGCGGCGGGCCCGTCCGCCCCTTCCGCATAGTTGCGGGTGCCGACTTCGGCGAAGCCGAGCAGGCGTCCGTCCTCCTCGGCGACGAGCACGAGATAATCGGGGTTGGCGAGCATCTCCGGGATTTCCGAATCGAGCTCCTCCAGCGCGCCCTCCGGCCAGAGCGCGTGGCGCATCTCGGCGAGACGCGCTCGATCCCGATCCTCGGCGATGCGGATCCTCACCTCAGATCGTGAAGCTCTCGCCGCATCCGCAGGCGCCCTTGGCGTTGGGATTGTCGAACACGAAGCCGGCGGTGAAATCGTCCTCGCGCCAGTCCATGGTCGAGCCGATCAGGTAGAGGACCGAGCCGCTGTCGATGTAGAAGACGCCGCCCGGCGTCTCGATCTTCTCGTCGAGCGGATGGGCATCGGCGACATAGTCGACCGAATAAGCGAGGCCCGAGCAGCCCCGGCGCGGCGTCGACAGCTTGACGCCGACCGTGCCTTCCGGCGCCTTCGCCATCAGCTCTGCGACGCGCGCCTCGGCGGCCGGCGTCAGGATGACGGCGGCTGGGCGGGTGCGGATCTTGGTCGTGGCTTCGGTCATCGTCTTGTCCTCTCCCCCTCCCTGCACGCAGGGAGGGGGTTGGGGGGTGGGTAGGTCAAAGATAGTTCTCGGGCTGACCCACCCCAACCCAGTGGTCGGCGGACCACGCCCCGCGTGGTTCTTTGGATCCGACCGCTCTGCGTGCAGGGGAGGGGGCCATTTTCTTCAAAGCATCCCAAGCTCCAGCTTGGCTTCGTCGCTCATCTTGTGCGGATCCCAGGGCGGATCCCAGACCAGCTCGACCTCGGCGTCGCCGATGCCGGGCACTGCGCCGACGCGAAGCTCGACCTCGCCCGGCATGGATTCGGCGACCGGACAGTGCGGCGTCGTCAGGGTCATCTTGACCTTGGCGTGATGGTCCGGGGTGATCTCGACGTCGTAGATCAGGCCGAGATCGTAGATGTTCACGGGGATCTCGGGGTCGTAAATCTCCTTCAGCGCCTCGATCACCTGCTCATAGAGGTCGCCGCCCGGATCGGCCGCCTGCGGCTCGGCAGGCTTCTGCGAGAGAAAGCCTTCGAGATAGTCGCGCTTGCGCTCGAACGTGTCGCGCGCATCGTCCACCCGCGCCTTGGGTGGCGGGACGACCCCCTCCACCTGTTCGGTCTCGATCTTGCGTTCCTCGTTCATCATCCGAAGATTCTCGTCACCCGCTCGATGCCGCGGACCAAAGCCGCGACATCCTGTGCCCCATTGTAGACGCCGAAGCTCGCCCGCGCCGTCGCATCGACGCCGAGATGGGCCATCAACGGCTGGGCGCAATGATGCCCGGCCCGGATCGCCACCCGGCTCTCGTCCAATATGGTGCCGATGTCGTGCGGATGCACCCCCTCGACCGTGAAGCTGACGATGCCGGCGCTGTCCTCGGGCCCGAACAGGCGGACCGAGTTCAGGCTGGACAGCGCCGCGCGGGCGCTGCGGACCAAAGCGGCCTCGTGCGCGGCGATCGCGTCGAGGCCGATGGAATCGACATAGTCGATCGCGGCGTGCAGGCCGATGACGCCGACCACGTGCGGCGTCCCGGCTTCGAACCGCGCCGGCGGCGGGGCGTAGCTAGTGCGCTCGAACGTGACCTTGTCGATCATCGCGCCGCCGCCCTGCCAGGGCGGCATCGCCTCCAGTATCTCGCCGCGCGCCCAGAGCACGCCGATGCCGGTCGGGCCGTAAAGCTTGTGGCCGGAGAAGACGTAGAAGTCGCAGTCGAGCGCGGCGACGTCGACTTTCATCCGCGGCACCGCCTGGCAGCCGTCGAGCAGCAGCAGCGCGCCGGCATTATGGGCGATGTCGGCGGCGCGGCGGGCATCGAGCACCGAGCCGAGCACGTTCGAGACATGGGCGAGCGCCACCAATTTGTGCGCCGGCGTGATCATCGCCGCGAGCACGTCGAGATCGATGCGGTGGTCCTCGGTCAGCGGCACGACGTCGATCGCGGCGCCGGCGCGCTCGGTGGCCATCTGCCAGGGGACGATGTTGCTGTGATGCTCGAGAGTCGACAGGAGGATGCGGTCGCCGGCCGCGAGGTTCACGCCGCCCCAGCTCTGCGCGACCAGGTTGATCCCTTCGGTCGCGCCGCGGACGAAGACGATCTCCTCGGGCGCGGCGGCATTGATGAAGCGGGCGACGCGCTGGCGCGAGGCCTCGAACGCCACAGTCATCTCGGCGGAGCGCTGATAGACGCCGCGATGGACGGTGGCATAGGTCTCGGCATAGCCGCGGTGGATCGCGTCGATCACCCGCTGCGGCTTCTGCGCGGTCGCGGCGCTGTCGAGATAAGCCCAGCCTTCGGGGATCGCCGGGAAGTCGGCGAGCCAGTCGAGCGGACGAGTGGCGAGCGCGGCGTCCATCAGGCGAACCACCCTTCGGTATTCGCGTGGAACGCCTTGCAGATCGCCTCTTCGCCGATCCGGTCGATCGCGTCGGCGACGAAGGCGCGGGTGAGGAGCGATTTGGCCTCGTCCGGCGTCACGCCGCGGCTTTCGAGATAGAAGAGCGCGTTGCGGTCGAGCTCGCCGACGGTCGCGCCATGGGCGCATTTCACGTCGTCGGCGAAGATCTCGAGCTCCGGCTTGGCGTTGATCACTGCCGAACGGGCAAGCAGCAGGCCCTTCAGGCTCTGCTCGCCGTCGGTCTTCTGGGCATGGCGCGCCACCTCGACCCGGGCGGCGACCGAGCAGGCGGCGTGATCGTCCGCGACCGAGCGCCAGACCTGTCGGCTGGTGCCATGCGGCAGATCGTGGCGGAGGACCAAGTTGACGTCATGACGCTGCCGGCCGCGGGCGAGCAGGGCGCCGGCCGCCTCGGCAAAAGCGCCTTCGCCGACCAGGTCGATATTGCCGTCGAGGCGCGTGTCGGTACCGCCGGCGGCCAGCGTGACGGCGACATAGGAGCCGCCCTCGCCGACGCGGACCTGGTCGGTCAGGCTGACGAAACCGGAAGTTCCGAGCAGGCGCCGATTCAGCATCAGCCGCGCGCCGCGATACAAGGTGACCGCCGTCAGCCGGTTGGCCCAGCCGGCGCCGACATAGGTCTCGACCACCGAGGCCTGGGCGTCCTCATCAAGGACGATCTCTGCGCTGAGATGATCGGCCGCCCCGGTGGAGACGTGGACGATCTGGACCGGGCCGGCAGCGTGGTCCCGGCCGAGCGCGAGCCGCCAGCCGGACCGGCCCGCGAGGCGGCCGAGCGGATGATCGGTCTCGATGGCGATGTCGCCGACCGTGATCGGGCCGAGGCTGCTGCGATTCTCGTCCAGCCGGCCATCGACGAAGACCAGCCGCGGCCCGTCCTTGGCCTCCTCGATCCAGGGCAACGCGTCGGGGATCTGCCCCGAAGGCGCCCGCGCCGCGAGGTCGGGCAGCGCCGAGAGGTCGCTCCAGCGCCAGGATTCCTCGCGGTTCGAGGGGAGGGCGAGCAAGGTCACGCAGCCGCCT
>JAYRLF010000388.1:0-3837 GCA_041905385.1 Allosphingosinicella sp. | reverse complement strand
ATCGGGCGCCGGCTTTGGCCGCAAGCGCCCGGCGCCGCCATGGTCGCGGCTCTGCTCATGGCGACCTCTGCCCAGGTCCTGACGATGGCGATGACGCCTTTCGCCATGACAGCACATCTCGCCTTCAACCTCCTCTGGCTCTGGTGCTTCCTGCGCGGCGACCGGAAGGGCGATGCCGGCGCCATTGCCGCCGGCTTTGTCGCCACCGGCCTTCACCAACTGATCTTTCATCCGCTGTTCGTCGCACCATTCATCATCAATTTGCTGCTTCGACGAGAATATGGCCGAGCCCTGCTCTATATCGTCTGCTACGCAGCGATCGGTCTGTTCTGGGCCTCCTATTGGCAGATCGTCGTCGCGTCGGCGGGCGGCGGCGCGGCGGCCGCTGGAAGCGGCCCTTCCTATCTGGTGGCGACCCTGATCTCCCTGCTTCGTTCGATCGAGCCGGCTGGCGCCGTTACCATGGCCTTCAACCTGGCGCGCTTCGCCGCATGGCAAAATCTCCTGCTGCTGCCGCTCGCGCTGCTCGCATGGCCGGCAATGCAGCGCGGCGACGGCATATCGCGGCCGCTCGCCGGCGGCATCCTGCTGACCGTCGCGGCGATGCTCATCCTGCTACCCACCCAAGGATTCGGCTGGGGCTATCGCTACCTGCACGGGCTGATTGGCAGTTTCTGCCTGCTGGCCGGCTATGGCTGGCAATCGATCCCGGACGAGCGGCGGCGCTCGTTCATGCTCGCGGCGGCAACGCTCGCGAGCTTGCTGTTGATTCTGCCGATCCAGTTGAAGGGCGCGCACGACTATACGGCGCCTCGAGCGCGCGCTTATGCGCTGGTCACGCAAGCGCCGGCAGATATTGTCGTCATCGTGCCCTTCGACGACATGTACGACGGTCTGGTACGCAACCTTCCCGATCTCAGCAACCGACCCAGGATCGTGGACATGCGGGAGCTGAGCGGCGTTCAGCTCGACGGCCTATGCGCGCGCTACCGCGTTGCCCTGTTCGACATCAGCAGCGGCCTGAAAGCCGGTTTGCCCACGAGGGCGGAGCCGGACTGGATCGCGCGCTTTTCCGCCGGATCCAGCGGAGTCCGCTGCGGCACCTTGATCAGATGATTCGACGTCCGGAGACCAAGCCTCGATGACGACCCAATCGGAACCGCCCGCCGTCGAACCGGACGACCAGCGACTGGGTCCGGCACTGGCGCGGGTCGCCATGTACAGCCTGCTCATCACCGTCGCACTGTTCCTGATTTTCCCGGCGGCCGGCCTGACGATCCAGCTCTTCCGACAGCAGGACGCCCCGGTGCTGGTGCCCGCTGCCATGTTGCTGCTCCTCCTCGCCTGGCGCCGGCCTCGCCTCGCGCGCTTGCCGAAAAATATCCCGCATTCATTGGTCGTCCCCGTCCTGGCCATATTGGTCCTCGCCATCGCCGGCGCCGGCACCTGGATCGTCTTCGGAAATTATCCCCTCTCCCGCGACGAGCAGCTCGCCGTCTTCGACTCGGCTTTCCTCGCCCAGCTGCAGCCGCTTGGCACGATTCCGCCGGAATGGCGGCCTTTCGCGCCGGCACTGATGCCCATCTTCATGCTGCCGATCCCGCCCGAGGCCGGATGGCTCTCAGGCTATCTGCCCGGCAATGCGGCTCTGCGCGCGATCGGCCTGCGAACAATCGGCGCTGAATGGGTGAATCCATTGCTCGCGGCTCTCTCTGTCCTGCTCGTGCATCGGATCGGCCGAAGGCTGTGGCCGGATGCGCCTGGACCCGCGCTTGTCGCCGCGATTCTGCTCGCGAGCTCCGTCCAGCTGATCGCCATGGCGATGACCCCCTATTCGATGTCCGCCCACCTGGCCTTCAACCTGGTCTGGCTGTGGGCCTTCCTTCGCAATCGGCCGAGCTGGGACCTGGTCGCGCTTGCGGCCGGGTTCGTCGCGACCGGGCTTCATCAATTCGTGTTTCACCCAATGTTCGTGGCGCCGTTCATCGTCGAGCTCTGGTTCGCGCGCCAGCGCCTGCGCGCGGTGACGTTCGCAGCCGCCTATTCTGCGATCGGCCTGTTCTGGATCCTCTATTGGCAGATCGCATTGTCCGGCCTGGTGGTCGGCGGCGGACAGGGGAACGAGCAGGGGCTCGCCTACCTCATCGCGCGCGTCGCCGGGTTGATCAGGGGCTTCGATGTCGGCGGCATCGTGACCATGATGTTCAACCTGCTGCGCTTCCTGTCCTGGCAGAATCTGATGCTGGCACCTTTGGTCTTGCTCGCCTGGCCGGCGGTCAGGCGTGCCGAAGGACCTGCAAGGCCGCTGCTGGCCGGCGTTGCGCTGACCCTGATCGTGATGCTGGTCCTGCTGCCGTGGCAAGGACATGGTTGGGGCTATCGCTATCTGCACGGCCTGCTCGGCGGCCTTTGCCTGCTCGCGGGCTATGGCTGGCATTCGATCAGGGCCGAGACAGGGCGAGCCGCTGGCGCGCTGGCCATCGCGACGGCAGTCACGGTCCTGCTGATCGCGCCGCTGCACCTCAAGCAGGCGCATGACTTCGTACTTCCCTATCGGAATGCCTATCGTTCGATCGTCACAGCAGACGCGGACGTCGTCCTCGTCGATCCGAACGACACGCTGTACGGCGAGGATCTGGTGCGCAACGCGCCGGACCTATCGAACCGGCCGGTCATTGCCTCCACGGCCTTGCTCTCGTCAGCCCAGATCGGCGAGCTCTGCCGGCGCTATCGGGTCGGCTTGTTCGACGCCCGGCATGCCGTGCGCGCAGGCATCCAGCGCATCGGCGAATCGCCGCTGCCGTCGCACCATGTGCCCCCCTTCGTCCGCGCCGGCTGCATCCGGCCGCTTCCCCTGAACTAGGCTGGGTGCGCTGCGGTCGGGTTGCAAATCGCTCGCGGCTGCGGCAGTTCGCTCCAGCGGTAGGCGCCCGCCCGGATCCGTCAGTCGCAGCCCAGGAGTCCCCTTAGATGAAGGCCGTCATATTGGCCGGAGGCCTCGGCACGAGGATCAGCGAGGAAACCGGCGTCCGCCCCAAGCCGATGGTCGAGATCGGAGGCAAGCCGATCCTCTGGCACATCATGAAAATCTATTCCGCCCATGGCGTGAACGACTTCGTGATCTGCTGCGGCTATAAAGGCTATCTGATCAAGGAATATTTCGCGAATTATTTCCTGCACATGTCCGACGTTACGTTCGACATGGAACAGAACGAGATGCGCATCCACAACCGCAAGGCGGAGCCGTGGCGGGTGACCCTGGTCGATACCGGCGAGGCGACGATGACGGGCGGCCGACTGCGTTACATCGCCGAGCATGTTCGCGACGATCCCGCCTTCTGCCTGACCTATGGCGACGGCGTCGCCGACGTCGACATCGGCGCCTTGATCGCATTTCATCGCGACCATGGCCGCAAGGCGACGGTGACCGCCGTACAGCCCCCCGGCCGCTACGGCGCCCTGAAGATGGATGGCGACAAGGTCGACGGCTTCATCGAAAAGCCCCGCGGCGACGGCGGCTGGATCAACGGCGGCTTCTTCGTGCTGGCCCCCGACTGCATCGATCGCATCGCCGGCGACGAGACCGTCTGGGAGAATGAACCGCTGGCGTCGCTCGCCGAAGAGGGCGAACTGATGGCGTTCAAGCATCACGGCTTCTGGCAGCCGATGGACACGCTGCGCGACAAAATCCAGCTCGAGGATATGTGGAAATCGGGCCGGCCGCCTTGGAAGACCTGGTGAGGGACGCCGGTTTCTGGGCCGGCAAGCGCGTCCTCCTGACCGGACATACCGGCTTCAAGGGCGGATGGCTGGCGCTCTGGCTGGGCCGAATGGGCG
>JAYRLF010000387.1:0-3843 GCA_041905385.1 Allosphingosinicella sp. | reverse complement strand
GACCGACGACCCGCTCGACCGGCGACTCGCCGAGGAGATCGACTATGCGCGGCGCCATCTCGACACGCTCGGCGACGTGCTCAGCGACAATGGCTATCTGCTCCACAAGCATATGCGCGAGCTGCAGTCGCTCGACCGGGTCAACCAGCTGCTGGCCCATATCGGCCGGGTGATCTCCGCGCAGGACCGGTTCCAGGCGGCGGCGGCGATCACGCTCGAGGACCTGCGGGCGCGGCTGCTGCGGACCGGGCTCGCGGAAGATCCGGTGCCGCCCGTCGGGCACTGATTTGTCCCGCTGACGCGGGAGCTGCACCAGCCCGCTCCCCCACCGTGAGCCGGGGGCTGGTTCCCCCGGAACCAGCCGTGGGCCCCGTCTCACCTCCCAGATCTTACCCTGTCGGGAGGTCGGGTGGGGGAGCGGCCCGGCGCCGCAGCAGCGGCACAAAAAAATGCATCCCCTCCCGAAGGGGATCGGGAGGGGATGCGGGGCACACTCGGGAATCCGGGCGGGCGCCGAAGCGCCCGCGCGGCTAGAGGACGATGTCGCCGGAGACCAGCGACCAGTTCTGGACCAGGATGACGAGATCGGCGACGCCGTCGCCATTGGTGTCGCCCTGGAGGATCGAGTCGGCGCCGCTGGCCGTAACGCGCAGCTGGCCGGCGACGTTGGTGAAGGCGCCGCTGCCGATGAAGGTGAAGGCGGCATTGCCCGCACCGGCGCCGTTGGCGTCGATCACCTGCAGGTCGATCTTGTCGCCGGCGGCGAAGCCCTGGATGACGTCCTGGGCCCCGGCCGTCGAATCCGACGCCGAGAGATAGATATATTGATCGTTGCCGGCATTGCCCTGGAGCGTGTCGGCACCGCCGCCGCCGATCAGCTGGTCGGCACCCGCCCCGGCCGAGATGAAGTCCGCGCCGGCGCTGCCGAACAGGACGTCGTCGCCGGCGCCGGAGAAGATGCGGACCGAGCCGTCGAGCTCGGCGCGGGCGTCGACCCGGGCGCTCTCGATCGCGCCTAGGCCGGTGGCGACGATGTCGAGACGCTGGCCAGCGGCGATATTGCCGTTGGCGAGGACCAGGTCATAGTCGAAGCCGGCCGGATCGATGATGCCGCCGAACTGGTTGGTGAGGCCCGAGAGCAGCACCATGACCTCGACGTCGACGAAGCTCGCATCCTGGAAGGCGACCGCCGCCGCGCCGGAATAATTTCCGCGCAGCGCCAGCGAGTCGATGCCGCCATTGCCGTCGACCCGGTCGGCGGCCGTCAGGTTGCCGGTCTGGCCGAAGAAGAAGCCGTCGCCGCCGGCGCCGCCCTGCAGTGTGTCGATGCCGTGGCCCGCGAAGATACGGAAGCCGCCATTGGTCTCGGCCGAGCCGTTGAAGACGAGATCTTCGCCGAAGCCGAGATTGGCCGCGATCACGGTGAGGATGCCGCCGGCGCCGACATTCGAGTCGATGGTGGTGACATTGTAATCATAGGCGTTGCCGGCGAGGTCGCCGAAGCGGGTGTCGCTGCCCGGCAGGATGACGAGATTCTCGACGTTGACGATGTTGCCGAGCACCAGGGCGCCGTAATTGCCCTGGATCGCGACCGAATCCGTGCCGGCGCCGCCATCGACCGAGTCGTTCCCGTCGAGCGCGGTGCCGAAATAGAAGCCGTCATTGCCGGCGGCGCCGTTGGCGGTGTCGTTGCCGCCCTGCTGCAGGAAGAAATTGTCGTTGAAGCCGGCATTGTCGGTGATGACATTGTCGGTGGCATTGCCTTCGAGCCGGTCGTCGGTGCTGCGCTCGCCGCTGACCTGAACGGTGACCACCGCCGAACCGCCGCTCGCGAGCGAGTAGAAGAAGGTGTCGGTGCCGCCGAGATTGACGGCGCCGGTCGACAGATCGGTGAAGCTGTTGAAGGCCCCGTTCGGATCGTAGCTCAGCGTGCCGTCGGCATTGAGCGTGACGAGCGCGCCGGACGGCAGGGTGATCTGCTGGCCGACGTCGACGGCCGAGCCGTTGATCGTCTCGACCACGAGCGGGCCGTCCGGATTGCTGTCGGCGCCGTTGCCGTTGTCGACGAAGACGTTGCCGGTGAGCGTGCCGCTCTCCGTGACCGTGAACGTATCGGCATTGGCGACTGCCGGATCGTTGACCTCGTCGATCAGGATCGTGGCGGTCCGGGTCGTGCTGTTGTCGTCGCCGTCGCTGGCGACGACGGTGATCAGCCGGAAGCCGGCCGGATCCGGATCATCGCTCGTGGTCGAATAGCGAACCTGGTTGAGCGCGGTCGTGTAGTCGGCCGCCGAGGCCGCGCCGGACAGGGTCAGGCGCAGGTCGCCGCCGAAGATGCCGAGGCTGGCGGTGATGCCGGCCGGCAGGGTGCCGTCGATGGTCAGCTGGTCGCCGGCCTGGGTGTTCTGGATCTCGATCTCCAGGCTGACGATCAGGTCGCCGAGGTTGGAATTGGCGTCGGTGACGATGCCGAGGCCGTTGGTGATCCCGACCGGCGCGCCGCCCTCGACATAGGTGTCGAGATAGGCGGTGCCGAAGCCCGGTCCGTTGAGATCGACGAACGGCGCGTTGTTGTTGGCGATGTTGAGCGTCAGCGTGTTCGGGGTCGCGTCGAGGTTGACGCCGCCATTGGCGGTGCCGCCGTCGTCGCGCACCTGGAAGGTGAAGGAGGAATCGGCGGCGCCGTTGGGCACGTAGGTCAGGTTGCCGGCGGCGATGTCGGCGGCGCTGATCTCGGTCCCGGCCGCGAAGCCGACGCCGTTCAGCCGCAGCTGGCCGGTGCCCGGCAGGGTGGTGATGATGACCGAGGCCAGATCGTCGCCGTCAGCCGGGTCGGTGAAGGGGAAATCGCCGACCTGGAAGACGTAGGGCGTCTCCTCGAGACCGAAGATGGTGTTGTTGATGCCGGACGGCGCGTCGTTCACCGAATTGACGGTGATGGTGAAGCCGTCGAGGTCGAACTGACCGCCGCCGATGCCCGTATTGCCGTTGTCGCTCGAAATGAAGGTGAGGTTCACATTGCCGTTGAAATTGGCCGATGGGGTGAACCGAACGCCGGTCGCGGACAGGAAGGTGTTGTTGATCTGGTTCAGCGTTCCGAAGAATATGACCGAGGAGGTGCCGTTGCCGCCCAGGATATTGGCCGGCGCCAGGCCGCCCAGCACGCTCGTCGAGATGTTGAGCGTGCCGTTGTCGACGGAGAGCTGGACGGTGATGTTGTCGCTGGCCGGATCGGCATCGGGATCGCTGACGCTGAGGCCCAGGATCGGGACGTTGACCTGATCCTCGTTGAGCACGTCCGCGCCGGCATTGGCGTTGACCGGCGCGTCGTTGACGCCGACGACGTCGACCGTGATCGAGTCGATCAGGCTGTTCTCGGTGCCGTCGTTGACGGTGAAGGAAAGCGTGCGGCTGTTCGCGATGCCGCCATTGGTCGGATCGTCGCCGGCATTGCTGAAGGTCAGCGTCGACAGGACCGAGGCATATTTTGCGGCCGTCGCCTGGCCCTGGATGGTCAGGATGCCGCTGGCCGAATCGTAGTTGATGGCGAGGCTGCCGTCGCCGGCGATATCGAGCAAGTCGCCGGCCTGGAAGCCGCCGACGATCGCGACCTGGGCGCCCTCGATGAGGGTGTCGTCCGCGTCGCTGACGTTCACGCCGAGGACGACATTTACGCCAGGCCCCGCCGGCGAGTTCGCGCCGGCGGTCTCGGTATAGACGGCCCCGGCGCCGGTCACATCGATGACCGGCGCGGCATTGGCGAGGATCTGGGCGAGTTTCTCGGCGGCAGCCGGCGCGTTGATCAGGCCAAAGCCAGTGAGCCGATCATAACCGGGACCTGTC
>JAYRLF010000012.1:0-25326 GCA_041905385.1 Allosphingosinicella sp. | reverse complement strand
GGCGCATTTCCAAACAGGCTCTGAGAGGCCCGGCTTATTTCAGCCAGCCCTGGGCGCGATACCATTCCGCGGTCGTCTTGAGCCCGGTCGCGGTCCTGATCTGCGGCGTCCAAAGCTGTTCGGGCGGCCGGCTCTGCGCCGTCACCACCCAGTCCGGATGGCAGAAATAGCGGACCCGGTCGGGCGTCAGCTTGGCCTTGTCGCGGCGCACCAGCCGGTCGATCCGCGACGCGCCGTGCATCACCATCTTCGGCATCGCCACCGTCGCGGCACGGCGGCCGAAGATCCGGCCCAGCGTGCGCGCGAAATGGCGATGCTCCCAGCCGCGCTCGGCGCCGTCGTCGGGTTCGTACGTCTCATTATGTGTGTCTGGCTCGTCGAGCACGGCGAGGATCAGCCGCGCCAGGTCCTCGACGTGGATCACCGAGAAGCGGCCCTTGGGCGGAAGCGCGACGAAGCCGCGCTGCGCCATCTTGAACAGTTCGAACGTCTCGCGGTCGCCGGGTCCGTAGACGGCGGGCGGCCGGATCACGGTCCAGTCGAGGCCGGAGGCGGCGACCACCCGCTCCGACCGCGCCTTCGAGCGGCCATAATCGGAAAGCTCGGGCTCGCGCGCGGCGAGCGAGGAGATATGGACGAAGCGGCGCAGCCCGGCGCCGCGGGCGGCGTCGACCATATGCGCGGTGCCGCCGACATTGACCGTCTCGAACGCGGCCCGGTTGGGCGCGTTGATCAGTCCGGCAATGTGGATCACCGCGTCGGCGCCCGATGCGAGCTTGGCGAGGCTGTCGGGCCGGTCGAGCGCGCCGTCGACCCAGTCGATTCCTTCCTCGGGCGGCCGCCAGCCGCGGGTGAGGGCGCGGATCTCATAGCCCTCGGCCCGGGCAACGCCGAGCAGGTGCGATCCGACGAAGCCGGTGGCGCCGGTGATGGCGAGGGTCCGGATATTGCGATGCTCAGCCACGCGTCACTGCCTCGATCGTCCTAAAGCATCATCTCGCAAGAAGGGACCGGTTTTGCGCAACCGTGACGCGACGCAAGTGGCTAGAGCGGCGACCAATCCGCCTCTTCCGGCTCGTCGGCCTGGGCCGCCTTGCCGATCTTCTCGACCAGCAGGTCGAGAATCGGGTCGACCCCTTCGCCGGTCAGACCGGACACGGCGAGAACCGGCGCGTCGGTCACCGCCCGCAATTCCGCTGTGAGTGCCTCGGCCAGCTCGCCATCGATCGTGTCGAGCTTGGTCAGCGCCACGATCTCGGCTTTGTCGTCGAGGCCGGCGCCATAGGCGTCGAGCTCGTCGCGGACGGTGCGATAGGCGGTCGCGACATCGTCATTGTTGGCGTCGACGAGGTGGAGCAGGACGCGGGTGCGCTCGATATGGCCGAGGAAACGGTCGCCGATGCCGGCGCCTTCGGCCGCGCCCTCGATCAGGCCGGGAATGTCGGCGAGCACGAAGTCGACATTCTTGTGGCGCACCATGCCGAGCTTCGGGTGCAAGGTCGTGAACGGATAGTCGCCGACCTTGGCCTTGGCGTTGGAGACGGCATTGAGGAAGGTCGACTTGCCGGCATTGGGCAGGCCGACCAGGCCGGCATCGGCGAGCAGCTTCAGCCGCAGCCACACCCACATCTCCTCGCCCGGCCAGCCGGTGCCGTGCTGGCGCGGGGCGCGGTTGGTCGAGGTCTTGTAGCTGGCATTGCCGCGGCCGCCGTCGCCGCCCTTCAGCAGGACGATGCGCTGGCCGATCTCGGTCAGATCGGCGAGCACATGCTCCTTGTCGTCGGACAGGACCTGGGTGCCGACCGGCACCTTGATGAGGAGGTCCTTGCCGCCGGCGCCGGTCTTGTTCTGGCCGGCGCCGCCCTTGCCACGCTCGGCCTTGAAATGCTGGGTATAGCGGAAGTCGATCAGCGTATTGAGGCCCTCGACCGCCTCGAAGACGATATCCCCGCCCTTGCCGCCGTCGCCGCCGTCGGGGCCGCCATATTCGATGAACTTCTCGCGCCGGAAGCTGACCGCGCCCGGCCCGCCCGTGCCCGAGCGGATGAAGATCTTGGCCTGGTCGAGAAAATGCATCGCCGCGATGTAGGCCCGGGGGCCGAGGAGTCAAACCAGGCGGATCAGGCCGGCCGCTGGTGATGCGCCTCGTAGACCCCGATCTTGCCGCCGCCGGGCAGCGGCACCGAGGTCGCGCGGCCCCAGGAGGCGGTCATCACCTCGCCGCAGGTGACGCCCTTCTCCCCCAGGCGCGCGATCTTCGCGTCGAGATCGTCGCAGATCAGATAGAGCTGGTGCAGGTCGTTCTGCTCGTGGCCGTGGACGCCGAGCTCGGCCGGCGGCAGCTTGAAGATCAGCCAGCCGCCGCCGGAATCGAAGCTGGGGATCTCGAGCACGTCGCGCAGGAAGGCGCGGTCGGCCGCCTCGTCCTTGGTGAACAGCATCACATGCGCGCCGATGATCATGACGGCTTCTCCTTCAGCGTCCCCAAAGCGAGCAGCTGGCGCCGCGCGACCTCGCGCGCCCGCTCGCGCGGCAGGCCGAGCGATTCGGCCATCGGCCCGCCGAGCAGGGCGTCGCCGATCGCGGCCAGCACCAGCCACAAGGTGGTCTCGTGCACTGGCCGGTCCTCATGGCCTTCGCCGAGCTGGTCGACCAGCTCGTGAATCGCGTCGAGGATCGGATTGAGCGCGTCGCGATTGCCGGAGAGGATCATCCAGGCGGCCAGCGCGCCGCCACCTTCGCGGCCGAAGGCGTCGAAGGTGCGCTCGACGATCTCGCCGGGATCCGCCTCCTGGGCCCGGGCGCGGCGCACCGATTCGCCGATGCCGGCGCAGACCCGATCGCTGATCAGGGCCGCCAGCGCCGACTGCAGTCCCGCGGCCGATCCGAAATGATGGAGCAAATTGGCGTGGGTCTTGCCGATCTCCGCCGCGACCGCCTTCAGCGTCACCGCCTGCGGCCCCTGGCTGATCAGCAGCCGGCGCGCCGCCTCGAGCGCGACGCCGCGCGATTCTTCCGGGCTGAGTCGTTCTCTTCTTATTGACATTGGTGTCAGTACGGTTATTCGTGGGAAAGAGGAGATAGAGCATGGCGCAGGCCGCGACACCAGCCGACTTGACGATCACGCCGCGCGACCGCCGCTTCGGCCGCGGCCTCGCCCAGGACCGCTGGTGGATGGCCGGCGATCCGGTCGCCACCGCCTTCTACAACGCGCTGTCGATCACCTTCCCCAAGGGAGAGGCCTTCTTCGTCGAGAGCGTTCGGAACTTCCGCGAAGGCACGCCGCCCAAGCTCGCCGCCGAAATCAAGGCGTTCGTGACCCAGGAGGTCATGCACAGCCGCGAGCATGTCCAGTTCAACAAGCGCGCGCTCGACGCCGGTTACGACATGAGCGGGCTCGAGGAGCGGGTCGAGTGGCGCCTGTCGATCACCCGCGCCCGGCCGCCGATCGTCAATCTCGCCGCGACCATGTGCCTCGAGCATTTCACCGCGATCCTGGCGCACGAGCTGCTCGCCAACGGCAAGCATTTGCGCAAGGCGGACCCGGAAAATGCGGCCCTGTGGCGCTGGCACTCGATCGAGGAGATCGAGCATAAGGGCGTCGCCTACGACACCTGGCTGCACGCGACCCGCGCCTGGCCGCGCGGCAAGCGCTGGAAGGTCAAGGCCAAGGTGATGCTGTTCGTGACCCGCAACTTCCTGGTCGACCGCAGCCTGGGCACGCTCGAGCTGCTGCGCCAGGACGGGATCACCGGGCCGAAGGCCTGGGCGCGGATGCTCTGGTACACCTGGATCAACCCGGGCATGCTGCGCAAGATTTTCGGCGCCTGGCTCGCCTTCTTCCTGCCGGGCTTCCATCCTTGGAAGCATGACGACCGGGACCTGATCGAGGCGGCCGAGCGCGGCCTGGCGACCCCGGTCGGGACGCCGCTGCCGGCCTAGCTATTGCTCGGCTCCACCGGGTCGCGCGTCGGATAGAATTCGACCAGCAAGGTCGTGCCGAGCCAGACTGCGAGCGTCGCGACGAGGCGGTTGAGGTCGGCTTGCGACAAGCCTTCGGGCTGGAGACCGGGCAGGAACAGCATTGCTGCGACCAGGCCGACGTAGAGCGCGAGCGTCGCGAGCGCATAGACGCGCCGCTCCGACGTGCTGACCATCCGGATCGCGACGACCATGCCGGCGAGCAGCAGGATCAGCTTCACATATTCGTAGAGCGGCAGCGCCCCGAGCGTGCCGAGATTGGCGCCGAGCAGGGCGCCGAAGAACAGGCTGATGCCGTCGATCGTGCCAGTCTTCTCACCCTTGGTGAAGGTCCAGATCGAATTCCTGCCCATGACCCGAATAGATCATGGCGTGGGGCATCGGACAAGGAGCGGCGGGCGGGGAGGGGCCGCCCGCCGCTTTTCACGCCGCCAGCGCTTGCGCCGGCACCGGCATCGGCGCCGTCTCGGCGAAGTCGAGCGTGAAGGTCCGGCACGGCGCCTCGACGCCGCGGCCGGCGCTGTAGCGCCGGACCGTGTCGCCGGTCGGCCGGAAGCCGAGCTTGTGCAGGACCCGGGCCGAGGCCGGGTTGTCGACGAAATGGCCGGCGACGAGGCGGTCGAGCCGCAGCGTTTCGCGGGCATTGTCGACCACCGCGCGGCCGGCTTCGGTCGCGAAGCCGAGGCCCCAATAGGGACGCGCGATCCAATAGCCGAGCTCGGTCTCGCCGGTCGGCATCCGGCCGAGGCCGATCCCGCCGATCAGTCGCGGCGCGCCTTTGGTGCGCAGGAAGATCAGGCAAGCCGGCTCGTGTGGGCTGCGCTCGCGATTCAGGAAGGCCTCGGCATCCGCCGGCCGATAGGGCCAGGGCGCCTGGGCAAGATTGCGCACGACGCGCTCGTCGCCGATCGCCTCGTACAAAGCCTGCGCGTCCTCCTGCCAGCCGGGACGCAGCAGCAGTCTTTCGGTCCTTGCGAACATCGTCATTCCCTCCACACTCTCGACCCGACAACCGCCTTGGGCGGCGTCCGATCCACGCCTCTTTCGATACGCCGTGACAATCCGGAGGCAGGTCGTCGGTCCCGCGACGGACCGGGCCCTGCCCTCGGCGAACGGCGCCGCCGCCGCCTCTGCACCGCGATGGTGAAAGGCCGGCGACATTGGCTGAGGGAGAAGACTTGATTTCTCGGGAAGGAGTCCTCGACCGGGGCGGCGAGGGTTGCGACCAAATGGAAAAAGGGCCGCCTCCTTCTCGGGGGCGACCCTCTCCCTCAATTCGGTTCTCTGACGAGATCCTCGGGCCGCCCCATCCGGGACAGCCCTTCCTCGGCTGTCCCTATTCTGCCGCTGCTTGCGCACACATAATGTGTACGAACTTGCGGCCGAGCTTGCCGTCGCGGAACGCGACGGTGCCGCCGGTAAGCGCAAAGAGGGTGTGATCCTTGCCCATGCCGACATTGTTGCCCGGATAATATTTGGTGCCGCGCTGGCGCACGATGATGTTGCCGGCGAGGACCTGCTCGCCGCCAAACTTCTTCACGCCAAGGCGCTTGCTCTGCGAATCGCGGCCGTTACGCGACGAACCGCCTGCTTTCTTATGTGCCATCTCGACTCTCTAACTTTCGAAACGTGTAACCTGTTGAAGCTTTAGGCTTCCTTAGCAGCGGCCGGCTTCTTTGTCGAAGCCTTCTTGGTCGCGGCCGCCTTCTTGGGCGCCTCGGCCGTCGCTTCGGGAGCCGCGTCCGCGCCGCCCTTGGCCGGCGCTTCCGCCTTGGCCTTGCTTGCCTTCGGCGCCTTGGCCGGCGCTTCCGCGGCCGGAGCCTCGGCGGCCTTCTCGGCCTTCGGCTCCGCCTTGGCTTCCGACTTCTTGGCCGCCTGCTTGCCGCCGATGCTGACGATCTTCAGGATCGTGTGCTGCTGGCGGTGGCCGCGCTTGCGGCGGTAATTGTGGCGGCGCTTCTTCTTGAAGACGGTGACCTTCTCGCCCTTCGCCTGGGCGACGATCTCCGCGGAGACGACCAGCCCGTCGGTGGACTTGAGGTCGCCGCTCTCGCCGGCCAGCAGGACATCGTCCAGCGTGACGCTATCGCCCGCATTGCCTGCGAGCTTCTCGACGACGATCTTGTCTCCGGCGGCGACGCGATACTGCTTGCCGCCCGTGCGCACGATTGCGAACATGGGCCCTATCCAATGACTTCAAATTGCTTGACCGCGCGAAGTGGCCTCCGCGCGGGGAACGCCGGCTGCTACAGAGGGCGACGGCCGCTGTCAACCGAGGACGCGGCCTTTTCGGCCTGTCCCGGCGCCGCTACGCTTCGTCCGCGGCCGCCCAACCGGATGAGCGCCGCGAGCGTTTCCGTCCGGTCCTGCCGTGCGCGAGGAAACCATCATGTCCACCCAATCTGTGAACGTCCGCTACATGGCCGACGACGTCCAGGCGTCGGTCGACTGGTACACGTCCCATCTCGGCTTCGAGCTCCTGTCCAACGCCGCCCCCGCCTTCGCCGACGTGAAGCGCGGTCCTCTTCGGCTGCTGCTGAGCGGCGAGAAGAGCTCGGCCGGGCGGCCGATGCCGGACGGGATCCGGCCGGGCCCCGGCGGCTGGAACCGGTTCGAGCTCGTCGTCGACGATCTCGAGGCCGAGGTCGCGCGGCTCCGCGACCGCGGTCTCGCCTTCCGCAACGACATCGTCAGGGGACCTGGTGGCGCGCAGATCCTGCTGATCGATCCGTCCGGCAATTATATCGAGCTGTTCCAGCCGGCGGAGCGGCAGGCGGAGCAGAAGGCCGAAGCGGAGGCCGTGTGAAGGCCTAGTGGCGCCGCTCGGGCCGGAGACGATAGCGGCCGCCGGTGAAGCCTTCGAACAGGTCGCCGATCGCCGGATGGTCGATCGGCTCGCCATCCATGTCGGGCAGCAGATTCTGCTGGCTGACATAAGCGACATAGGTCGAATCGGCATTTTCGGCGAGGAGGTGATAATAGGGCTGGTCCTTGGCCGGCCGGATCTCCTCGGGAATCGCCTGATACCATTCCTCGCTGTTCGCGAAGACCGGGTCGATGTCGAAGATGACGCCGCGGAAATCGAACAGGCGGTGGCGGACGACGTCGCCGATCGAGAAGCGCGCATGCGCGATCGGCGGCGCCTGTACCGCCTCCGCGCCCATCGGGATGTTGCCTGCGCCGCTCATGCCCCCATATCTAGGGTGTCGCCCCCCGGGCGGCAAGCAAGGCCGCCCCGGATCGGGGCGGCTTTGGGCCAGACGGGTCTGGGCGCGCGCCGAGGCCCCGGGACAGGTCCTTCACGCGGCGGCCTTTTTCGTGAATTCGGGCGATTGCGCTCGGACCGGAATCGCTCTAGAGCGCGCGGCTCATTCGACCGGGCCGCCCGCCGACGCGGGCCTTGCCTCACATGCGGAGAGGTGCCGGAGTGGTCGAACGGGGCGGTCTCGAAAACCGTTGAGCGCGCAAGCGTTCCGAGGGTTCGAATCCCTCCCTCTCCGCCATTACCCGTCCAGATCGGTTGTCGCGCGCGAGTCTGAAGCTCGGCGGCGGAAGCCCTAGCCTTCGTCGGCGCCTGCTCCACGTTCCAAAGCGGTCGAACGCCTTCGGATCCATACCGGCAATCAGAGCATGTTAACGCTAACTTGATTCGTTTGGTTCGTTCTGATATATGCTATTGTTAAGGGGGCTAACAATTGGCTGGAACGTCCTCGAATATTCGCCAGATGCCGCCGTCGCGCGTGCTGAAGGAGTCGCCGGACCGGCTCGGTTTGCGGGTGACTCTGGTCCAGGTCGCGGTCTTCGCAGACCTGGCGCCACGGCTGAGTGAATTGGGTCTCACCTCGCCGAGCCGGCTGACCGGCCTTTCGCACATTCGCGCCACGCCTGGCTGCAGCCAGAGCGAACTCGCCGAATATACCGGCCTATCGAGGGCCAGCGCCGTGACCATGGTCGATCAGCTCGAGGCGACCGGGTTGGTCGAGCGTCGCGCCGGCACCGACGCGCGAACGAACGCCTTATTCATCACGCCGGCCGGGGAGGAAGCGGTGGCACAGGCCATCGAACGGACCCGGATCAACGAAGAGCTGATCTTCGGAATCCTGTCTTCTGAGGAGCGTAGTGCGCTGGCCGCCCTGCTCGAGAAGGTCATCGCGAATGTCGAATATTTGCGAGCGGAGGCGCCGCTCGCAGCCGAATAGAACAGACAAGCGCCGGAATGGGGAGGACCAGACATGAACAATAAAGCACGGATGTTGATAGGGGCATCGTGCCTCGCGCCGCTCTGGCTCTTGCCGGCCGGTGAGGCGATCGCCCAGGAAACCTCGGCGAGCGACGAGGAAATCATCATCACGGCGAGGCGGCGCGAGGAAAGCCTCCAGGACGCGCCTGTCGCCGTCACGGTCCTGAGCGGCGCTGCGCTCGAGCGTCAGCAGATCGTCGGCACGACCGAACTCGACCAGGTTGCACCCAACCTCCAGTTCGCCACCTACGGAACCCTGACCGGCAACAATTCGGCCGCCCAGGTCTTCATCCGCGGCATCGGCCAGACCGACGCGACCCCCGCGGTCGATCCGGGCGTCGGCCTCTATATCGACGATGTCTATATGGGCCGCTCGGTCGGCGGCGCGATGGAGTTTCGCGATATTGCCAGCGTGCAGGTGCTTCGCGGTCCGCAGGGGACCTTATTCGGTCGCAACACGATCGGCGGCGCGGTCCTGCTCACCAGCAATCAGCCTGGCACCGGTGCGGGCAACACGATCCGCGTCGGAACCGGCAGCGACAGCCTGTTCGAAGCGTTCGGAGCGTTCGACATCCCGCTCGGCGGCCAGTTCTCGGCGCGCGCTTCGGCAGGATATCGGACGCGCGACGGCTATGTGACCCGGCTCTTCGACGGCGTCGATCTCGGCGACGAGAACAGTTGGACGGGGCAAGTGGCGCTTCGCTGGCAGCCCAGCGACGCACTGACCTTCACCTTGCGCGGCGATTATGCGCACGAGGACGAGAATGGATCGCCGTTCGTCTTCCTCGCCATCAACGAGCGGGCGGCCTTCGTCGCCGCGCAGAGCGTCGCCGCCGGCTGCCCGGGCGCGACCTTCCCGCCGCCCTTCGTGCCTTCGACCCCGACCCGCGACGTGCGTTGCGGCAACGACGCGCAGGCGCTCGGACCGTTCAACAATGGCGGCACCTATCCGGCGTCCAGCTCGCTCGAGAATTACGGCGTCTCCTTCGTCGGCGAATGGGACGTGAGCGAGGCGCTGACGCTCAAGTCGATCACTTCGCGGCGCCACCTCGCCTGGACCGGCACGCGCGACGCCGACAACACGCCTCTGCTGATCCTGCACACCAATTATGACAGCGAAAGCGACCAGTTCAGCCAGGAGCTCCAGGCCCTGGTCGAGGTCGGCCGCTTGCGCGGCGTGATCGGCGGCTATTATTTCGACGAGGATTCTTTCGACCGCCTGATCGTTCCGCTCGGAAATCCGGGCACGTCCTACGACACCCAGCGCGTGTCGATGGAGACGCGGGCCTGGGCTGCGTTTACCCAATGGACCTTCGACGTCACCGACCGGCTCAGCCTCACGGCCGGCATCCGCTACACGGACGAGACCAAGTCGCTGCAGGGCATATTGTTCAACGTCGCGCCGGTGACCGCTCCCGAGCCCGCCATCCCGACGACCTTGTGTCCTTTCAACGGTGCCCCGCCGACGCAGGTCCGATGCCTGTTCATCAGCCCCAACAATTTCGAGCGCAGCTTCTCGGCGACCACCGGCTCGGCCAGCATCCAATACCGCTTCAGCCCGGCCTTTATGACCTATCTGAGCTGGTCGCAGGGTTTCAAGAGCGGCGGCTTCAATCAGCGCTACAATGCGGCGCCGCCGAACAACGAGCCGATCTCCTTCGCCCCGGAGCGGGCGGAGTCGTTCGAGCTCGGCATCAAGACCAATCCGGCGCGGCGGATGCGATTCAACGTCGCCTTGTTCACCACCTCCTATGACGATATCCAGCTGACCTATCGCCTGGGCGTCGTGCCGCTCCTGTTCAACGCGGGCGCGGCGACGATCCGCGGCGCCGAGTTCGAGTTCGAATGGCAGCCGATCGACGGCCTTCGCATCGACGCCAGCGCCGGTCGCCTCGACACGGAATTCGACTCGATCACCAATCCGCCGCCCTTCGGCGCCGTGACCCCGACGGCGGTCGCGACGCTGAACAGCCGGCTGCCTTTCACGCCCGAATGGACCGCCCATCTCGGCGCATCCTACACGTTCGACTTCGGTGGCGACTGGCGCCTGACGCCGCGTGTCGACCTCAGCTATACGGGGGAGCAGTTCTTCGATGCCGGCAATTCGCCCGAAATTGCCCAGGACGACGTCACCGTCCTCAACGCCGGCGTCACCCTTGAATATCGGCGGTGGCGGCTGTCGCTCAACGTCTACAATCTGACGGACGAGCTCTATCCCGTCGCCGGCACCTCCTCGCAGAGCACGGCCTCCGGCTATGCCGAAATCATCTACGCGCGTCCGCGCAATGTGACGGTCAGCGCCTCATACAGTTTCTAGGGGAAAGTGAGGAATGCGGGCCGGTGCGGCGCGATGTTGATCTTGTTCGCTTCGGCCGGGGCTCGGCCGACCCCCAGAGCCGTTCTGACGGGTTGGAGTCGGCCGCTCGGGGCCCGGATGCCGGGTCCCTACCGGGCCGGCGGGTCCGAGATGCCGGCTTCGGTCTGGACGACTGGCCGCATCGTGCCATCGGCGTTGAAAAGGAGATGCTCGACGGTGACCGCGCGTCGGCCGAGCCCTCCGCTCTGACCGCCGATCGTCAGCGCCCCATTGTGGAGGAACAGATAGGTGCTGCCCCTGAAATCGGCGATGCCCGGATGGATGGTGAAGCTGTTTCTCGCCGAGCCGGTCAGCTCGCCCCGATAGGTCCAGGGCCCGGTGAGCGAACGCGCGGTCGCGTAGGAGACGCGCTCGTCGCTGTGCCTGGTCCGGTCCAGCGATGCGTAGACGAGATAATAGAGGTCACCGCGCCGGTGCAGCCATGGCCCTTCCTCGAAATGAGGCGGGGTGATCTCGATGATCGGCCCGTCGATCTCGATCATGTTCGGTTTCAGCCGGGCGATGTAGCATTGGCGGTTGCCCCAGGCGATCCAGGTCGTCCCGCCGTCGTCGGTGATGACGGTCGGGTCGATGTCTTCCCAGCTGTGCGTGCCCCGCGGCGTCATCTGGTTGGTGATGAGCGCGGAGCCGCGGGCGTCCACGAACGGACCGATTGGACTGTCGGACACGGCGACCCCGATCGCCTTTCCGGGGCGGGTGCCGTCATGCTCGACCGCGGCGTAGAACCAGTAGCGGCCGTTGCGGCGTATCACCTGCGAGGCCCAGGCATCGCGGCTCGCCCACCGGAAGTCGCTGACCCGCATGATCGGTCCGTGCGCCGTCCAGCGGCGCATGTCGGCGGTGGAATAGACCAGCCACTCGCGCATGTTGAACATCTCGTCGCCGGTCGCCTGGTCGTGCCCGACATAGAGAGAGAGTCGATCGTCCACGACCAGCGGCGCCGGATCGGCGGTGAAGCGGTCGCGGATGATCGGGTTCGAACCTGGCGGGCCGGCCGGTTCCGCTTGATCCGCGGCAGCCGAAATGGCCGCTGGCGCGATGGCGGCGACCAGGAGTCGAGCCAAGGCCGCGGCAAGCGCGCCTGCTTTCGCCATGGCTTTCCGCTTGCCCGGCGGCAAAGATAAAAGTCGAACGACGCCACTGTCTCCGAAAGGCGCCCTCATGGATCCGGCCTCCCTCACCGCCATCGACATCCATACCCACGCCGAACGTTCGTGTCGCCATGCACTCGACCCGATCCAGGCCGAGTTCGAGGCGGCGGCCTCGCTCTATTTCAAGACGGAGGGCGAGCGTCCGACCATCGCCCAGACGGTCGAGCGCTATCGCGCGCTCAACATCGGTTTCGTCATGTTCACCGTCGATTCCGAGGCCGGCACCGGAATCAAGCGCATCACCAACGAGGAGATTGCCGAGGCGGCGCAGGCGAACAGCGACATCATGATCGCCTTTGCCTCGATCGATCCGCACAAGGGCAAGGCCGGCGCGATCGAGGCGCGCCGGCTGATCGCGGATCATGGCGTGAAGGGATTCAAGTTCCACCCGCCGATGCAGCAATTCCATCCCTACGATCCGATCGCCTGGCCGATCTACGAGGTGATCGCCGAGCACAAATTGCCGGCCATCTTCCACACCGGCCATAGCGGCATGGGCAGCGGCATGCGCGGCGGCGGCGGCATCCGTCTCAAATATGGCCAGCCGATCCTGGTCGACGACGTCGCGGTCGACTTTCCCGACATGAACATCATCCTCGCCCATCCGTCCTGGCCGTGGACCGACGAGGCGCTGTCGATGGCGATGCACAAGCCGAACGTCTTCATCGACCTGTCGGGATGGAGCCCGAAATATTTTCCACCACAGATCATCCGCTATGCGAACAGCCAATTGGGTCACAAGATGCTGTTCGGCTCCGATTTCCCGCTGATTGCGCCGGACAAATGGATCAAGGCCTATGACGAGGCAGGGTTCCGGCCGGAGCTGCGCGACTCCATCCTCAAGGGCAATGCCGCGAAGCTGCTGTTCGGGCCGGCCTGAACCGGTGTGCGGGCGCCGGCCGGACGCTCCGGCGGCTGCCGCGAGCCGGCCATATTCGCAGCTTGCGTCCGGCTAGCAATAAAGTTATGAGACATAACAAACATGGCGAGATAAACGGGAGAGGATGATGAGCGATTCGACCGGCACGCTGGAGCGTCAATCGAGCGCGAGGACCTTCGAGCGGCGCAATCCGATGACGGGCGAGGTTGCGAGCGCGGCCCCGGCGAACACCAGCGCCGAAGCCGGCGCCGCCGCCGACGCGGCCGCGGCCGCTTTTCCCGCCTGGAGCGGACTTGGCCCCAATCCGCGCCGCGCCTTCCTCAACAAGGCGGCGGCTGCGCTCGAGGCGCGGGCGGATGCCTTCGTGGCCGCGATGATGGCCGAGACCGGATCGACCGAAGGTTGGGCGCGGTTCAACCTGATCACCCAGATCGGCGGCGAGGTCATTCCGTCCGACAAGCCGGGCTGTATTGCGATGGCGCTGCGCGAGCCGGTCGGCGTCATCCTCGGCATCGCCCCGTGGAATGCGCCGATCATTCTCGGCGTGCGCGCGATCGCGGTGCCGCTCGCCTGCGGCAACACCGTCATCCTCAAGGCATCGGAAGTCTGCCCGCGTACTCACAGCCTGATCATCGAGGCGTTCGCCGAAGCCGGCTTCCCCGAGGGCGTCGTCAACGTCGTCACCAACGCGCCTGAGGATGCCGGTGCGGTGGTCGGCGCGCTGATCGATCATCCGGCGGTGCGACGGATCAACTTCACCGGTTCGACCGCGGTCGGCAGGATCATCGCCAAGCGGGCGGCCGAGCATCTGAAGCCCTGCCTGCTCGAGCTTGGCGGCAAGGCGCCCTTGATCGTGCTCGACGACGCGGATCTGGACGAGGCGGTCAAGGCCGCAGCGTTCGGCGCGTTCATGAATCAGGGCCAGATCTGCATGTCGACGGAGCGGATCATCGTCGTCGACGCAATTGCCGATGCCTTCGCGGAAAAGTTCGCCGCCAAGGCCGCCTCGATGCCCTGCGGCGATCCGCGCGAGGGCAAGACCCCCTTGGGCTGCGTCATCGATCGCAAGACGGTCGACCATGTGAACGGCCTGATCGACGATGCGGTCGGCAAGGGCGCCTCCGTCATCGCCGGCGGCAAATCGGAGAGCGTGCTGATGTGCGCCACCGTCGTCGATGGCGTCACCGACGCGATGAACCTCTATCGCGACGAAAGCTTCGGCCCGGTCGTCGCCATCATCCGGGCGCGCGACGAAGCGGACGCGATCCGGCTTGCCAATGACAGCGACTATGGCCTGTCCGCGGCCGTCTTCACCCGCGACACCGCCCGCGGCCTCAAGGTCGCGCGGCAGATCCGCTCCGGCATCTGCCACGTCAACGGCCCTACCGTGCATGACGAGGCCCAGATGCCGTTCGGCGGCGTCGGCGCCTCCGGCTACGGCCGGTTCGGCGGCAAGGCGGGCATCGACAGCTTCACCGAGCTTCGCTGGATCACGATCGAGACCGAGGCCGGCCACTATCCGATCTAGATATTTGTTTTCACATCGTTTTGCGGAAAGCCGGCTCCCGCCTTTCCGCACGATGCTCTGAAGGGACTGAAGGATGAGAGAAGAAAAGGACACGGTCGCCTATCGCATCGCCGACGGCATCGCCTGGGTGAGCTTCAATCGCCCGGAAAAGCGCAACTGCATGAGCCCGTCGCTCAACCGGCGAATGATGGCGGTCCTCGACGAGCTCGAATATCGCGAGGATGTCGGCGTGCTCGTGCTGAAGGGCGAGGGCAATGCCTGGTCGGCGGGCATGGATCTCAAGGAATATTTCCGCGAGACCGAGGCGCAGGGCCTCGGCGCGATCCGCCAGTCCCAGCGCGAGGCCTATGGCTGGTGGCGCCGGCTTCGCTGGTATCAGAAGCCGACGATCGCGATGGTCAACGGCTGGTGCTTCGGCGGCGGCTACGGGCCGCTCTACGCATGCGACCTCGCCATCGCCGCCGACGAGGCGCAATTCGCCTTGTCCGAGATCAATTGGGGCATCCTACCCGGAGGCGGTGCCAGCAAGGTCGTCGCCGATCTTCTCAGCTTCCGCGACGCCATGTACCACGCCATGACCGGCGAATTGATCGACGGCAGCAAGGCGGCCGCTTGGAAACTGGTCAACGAAAGTGTCCCGGCCGCCCAGCTCGAAGCGCGGGTCACCGAGCTCGCCAAGGTCCTGCTCGGCAAGAATCCGGTAGCGCTCAAGGCGACCAAGGACGCGATCCGGCGGGTCAAGGAAATGACCTACGAGAATGCCGAGGACTATCTGGTCCGCGCCCAGGAGGCGGCGAACTTCCACGACGCCAGCCAGGGCCGCAAGGAAGGCATTCGCCAGTTCATCGACGAGAAGAGCTACAAGCCCGGCCTCGGCGCCTACGACAAGGACCGTACCCAGCCCGTTCCAAGCGAGGGCTGATCCAGCGATGACGGCTTGGCCCGTCCCCGATTTCGTCCGCCTGCACGCCGCCGGTCAGCCGGAGCGGCGTGCCTGCGTCGAGCTCGCGACCGGCCGCGCCTGGACCTATGCCGAGTTCGATGCCGAGATCGCGCGCTGCGTCACGGTGTTGCGGGCGAAGGGCGTCGTTCGCGGCGACCGGGTCGCCGTCTTGGCCCGCAACAGCGTCTGGCAGCTCGTCCTGCAACAGGCGTCGATGCGGCTCGGCGCGATCTACGTGCCGCTCAATTGGCGCCTGGCGCCGGGCGAGATCGCAGCCTTGCTCGACGATTGCGAGCCGGTGCTGCTCGTCTGCGATTCGGCCTGCGCCGTGCTGGCGGCGGGCCGGGCCGCCTTCGCTCTCGACGCCCTCGCGGCAGAATGCGGAGCGGCCGCGCCGGACGATGCCCAGGCCACGGGCGACGCCGACGCGCCCTCGATCATCCTCTACACGTCGGGAACGTCCGGCCGGCCCAAGGGCGTGATCATCACCGAGCGGAACGCCTTCTTCACCGCCTGCAATTTCAGCGTGCTCGGCCGCGTCACCCATCGCAGCGTCTTCCTCTGCGACTCCCCGATGTTCCACGTCATCGGCCAGATCACCTGCTTCCGGCCCGGTCTGATGCAGGGCGCGACCATGTTGGTGTCGCCGGGCTTCGATCCGGCGGCGACCTTCGCCCGCCTCGCCGATCCGGCGCTCGCCATCACTCATTATTTCTGCGTCCCGCAAATGGCGCAGATGCTGCGCACGGTCCCCGGTTTCGACGCGTCTCGGCTGAGAGGCCTCACCGCCCTGTTCACCGGCGGTGCGCCGAACCCGCCGCGGGACGTCCGCGCCTGGCTCGCCGAAGGCGTCGCCATGGTCGACGGCTATGGCATGACCGAAGCGGGCACCGTGCTCGGCATGCCGCTCGAGCCCGAGCTGATCGAAGCGAAAGCGGGCTCGGCCGGCTTGCCCGCCCCGACCCTCGCCCTGCGCATCGTCGACGAAGCGGGCGCGACGCTGGACGCCGCTCAGGTCGGCGAGCTCCAGATCAAGGGGCCCAACGTCACCCCGGGCTATTGGCAGCGGCCGGACGAGACCGATCAGGCCTTCACCGCCGACGGCTGGTTCCGCACCGGGGATCTGGCCCGCCGCGACGCGGACGGCTTCTACAGCCTGGTCGACCGGCGGAAGGACATGTTCATCTCCGGCGGCGAGAACGTCTATCCGGCCGAGGTGGAGCAGGTCCTGCTCGACCATCCCCTAGTCTCGGAGGTCGCCGTCGTCGGCGTGCCCGACACGCAGTGGGGCGAGGTCGGCCGCGCCTATTTCGTCGGCACCGGCGCGCCCGAAGATCTCGCCGCTTTCTGTGGCGGGCGCCTCGCTCGCTACAAGATCCCGAAGAGCTTCATCCGGCTCGATGCCTTGCCGCGCACCGGCACCGGTAAGGTCCAGAAGCAGCATTTGCGGGACCGGGTCGCCGGCGAGTCGGGCTGAGCCATGCCGATCGTGCTTGCCACGGGCGACATCGCCCCGGATCGACCGGAAGCCGATCAGTGCTTCGCGGGCACGCGCGACCTGCTGACCAGTGCCGATCTCGTCTTCGGCCAGCTCGAGACCAGCTTCGCAGACGAGGGGTCCCGGCTACCCCAGGCGCGCCATGCGGTGCTGACCAGTCCCGATGCGGCCGGCGCGGTGGCGCGCGCCGGTTTCGATGTCATCTCCATGGCCGGCAATCACTGCATGGACTGGGGGCGTGAGGCCTTTGCCGGGACGATGGCGGCGCTCGAGCGGCATGGTGTCGCGATCGTTGGCGCCGGTGTCGACATCGCCGCGGCGCGCCGGCCGGTGATCCGCACCTTGGCCGACGGGAGCCGGGTCGCGATCCTCGCCTACAGCTCGATCCTGCCCATGGCCTATTGGGCGGATGAGCGGCGGCCGGGCTGCGCGCCGATGCGCGCCTTCACTGCATATGAAGCGATCGAGCCCGATCAGCCCGGGACGGCGCCGCGCATCCACACGTTCCCGCACGAACAGGATCTGGCCGCGATGCAGGCCGACATCGAGAGTGCGCGGCGCGAGGCCGATCTGGTCCTGGTTTCTCACCATTGGGGGATTCATTTCGTCCGCGCGGAAATCGCCGATTATCAGCGCGAGGTTGCCCGCGCTGCGGTCGCCGCCGGCGCCGACGCGATCATCGGCCATCATGCCCATATCCTGAAGGGCGTCGAGGTGATCGACGGCGTGCCGGTCTTCTACAGCCTGTGCAACTTCGCCTGCGACCTCCGGATGGATCCGGTCCATGCCGAGAGCGCGAGCTTCAAGGAGATCCAGTCGCTCGCCGAGGAATGGGTCCCGGATTTCGACAGCCTCTACAATTTTCCGGCCGCGGCGCGGATGTCGGCGATGGTCCGGCTCGACGTGCAGGGCGGCCGCATCGCTGAAGCCTCGCTCCTCCCGCTCTGGATCGACCGCGATGCGGTGCCGCGCCCCCTCGATCGCGCGGATCGGCGCTTCGTCGAGGTTATCGACTATCTCGCCGCGGTCACGCGGGAGGCCGGCCTCAATGCCGGCTTCCGTGCCGACGGCGATCGCATCCTGATCGAGGGACGGCGCAATTGAAGCGGATCGGCGGATCGCTCGAGTTCATCGTGCTGCTCTATTTCCTGAGCTATCTGCCGAGCATCGTCGTCACCCGCCTGGTCACGACCACCGGCGATTTCCGCGACGGCCGGCCGTTGACGGGCCTCGAGACACTGCCCGCCTCGTTGATCGTCAGCCTGGTTCTGACCTACGCCTTCATCTGGCTGTCGGGCTGGTATCGCGACGCCAACCGCAAACAGGTCGGTTCCTGGAACATCCCGTGGCCGACCCGCTACACCTTTCTGTCGGGGATCGGCACGGCTTTGGTGCTGTTCACAGTGCCGCTGTCGCTGACCTTCGAAGGGGTCAGCATTCCGTTCATCCAGCTGCTGATGCGCGGCGACATATTGGTGATCGCGCCGTTGGTCGACCTGCTGTTCGGACGGCGGGTGCGCTGGTGGTCCTGGGTCGCGCTCTTCCTCGTCGCGGCGTCGCTGCTGTTCGTGATCCAGCAGCGCGGCGGGCTTGACCTGCCGCCGCTCGCGATCGCCACGATCCTGCTCTACACTGTGGGCTATTTCATCCGCCTGGCGGTGATGACGCGGGTCTCGAAGAGCGGGGATCCGGCTGCAGTGCGCCGCTATTTCGTCGAAGAAAAGGTCGTCGCGATCCCGCTGTCGATCGTCGCTTTGGCCCTGCTGAGCGTGACCGGAATCGGCAGCCAGGCCGGCGAGCTCGGCTGGGGATTCGTCGATGTCTGGACCAGCGCGGCGGCGCCGCATGTCATTTTCATCGGCGTCATGCTGACGATCATATCGGTGTTCGCCGCCATCATCCTGCTGGACGCGCGGGAAAACAGCTATTGCGTGCCGCTCGAGCGCTCGGCGAGCCTGCTTGCCGGGATCGGCGCCGCCTTCATCCTCGCCGAATTTTGGGGCCAGCGCCCACCCACCGGCCCGGAGCTGATCGGGGCCGCGATCCTCGTCGCGGTGATCGTCCTGCTTTCGATCGCGCCGCGAATGGATCGGAAGAAGGCGGCCGCCGAGATCGAGGCTCGCGCGGAGACCGCCTAGGCGCTGCCGCGGGCGATCAGCCTGAAGCCGACGTCGATCTTGCGGCTTTCGATCTCTTCGCCGCGCGCGCGCCGTCGCAGCACATCGACGGCTTCGCGACCGATGCGGGCGCCGTCTATCTCGATCGTGGTCAAAGGTGGGCGCATGTCGGCGGCGACCGCCAGGTTGCCGAAGCCGATCACCGCCAGTTCGTCGGGCACGGCGACGCCTGCCGCCAGCGCTTCGACCAGCAGGCCCTGAGCCAGCCAGTCGGTGCTGCAGATGACGAGATCCGGGCGCGGCTCGAGCCCCCGTAGCGCACGGAAGGCGGCACGGCCCTGGCCGAAACGGGTCGGCGGGTCGAACAGCATCTCGGTCGGCGCCGCACCGCCGGCTCCGGTCCAGGCCTCGACGAAGCCGTCGCGGCGCTGCGGTGCCCGCGTCCCCCGCGCGGAGAGCAGGTGCGGGCGAACATAGCCGCGTTCCCTCGCGAAGCGGGCGACCTCGGCGCCGACCGCGTGATGCGAGAAGCCGACGGCGACATCGATCGGTTCTTCGGGAAGGCCCCAGGTCTCGATCACGGTGGTGCCGTTGCGCCTGAGCAGGTCGCGCGCGGGCGCATCGGTGAGGACACCGGTGAGGATGATCGCGCCGACGCGCTGTGCCACCGCGGCCCGGATCAGGTCGGGCATCACCGCATTGTCGATATGGGTGAGGCCGAGCATCGGCATATGGCCTTCGGCGGCGAGCTCGCCGACCATCGTCTCGACGGTCGCGTTGAAGATCGATTGGGCGATGTCCGGCACGAGCACGGCAACCGTCCGGTTGCTGCTGGAGGCGAGACTGCCGGCGATCCGGTTGGGGACATAGCCGGTCTGCTCGACGGCGTTGCGGACCCGCGTCGCAGTCTCGGGCGAAAGTGCGTCCGGCTTGTTGAGAAAGCGCGACACCGTCGCCGTCGACACGCCGGCCCGGTCGGCGACATCCTGAAGCTTCGGCAGGGGGCGCGGCGTGGACATCGGCACGACCATATTCGACCTCGGCACAAGAGAAACAGTTTGCAAGCGCTTACATGGCCTTCTACGCAAATGCCATGGCAGAGGATTTCGATGCGCTCGCGCCCGAGGATTTCGACAGCGCCCACGACGAATTCCGGCGGCTGCGCAACGAATGTCCAGTTGCACACAGCGACGCCTGGGGGGGATTCTGGGCGCTGACCCGGCATGACGACGTCGCCGCCGCGGCCTCGGACAGCAGCCTGTTCATCACCTCGGTCCAGAATGTGGTGCCCAAGGTCGCCTTCACCGGACGCCGCCCACCGCTTCACCTCGATCCGCCCGAGCATACGCCCTATCGCCGCGCGCTCGCGCCCTTGCTCAGCGAGAAAAGGGTGGCGCGGTTCGAGCCGGTGATCCGCGCGATCTGCGTCGAGCTGCTGTCCGGCATGGCGGCCAAAGGCGGAGGCGACATTTGCGAGGACTTCTCGGCCCGCATGCCGATCCGTGTCTTCGCCCATTGGATGAATCTCGACGCCGCGCGGATCGACGCGCTGGCCGAGGTCGGCCGCCGCTACAATATCGCAGTCCAGTCGAACGACGTCGACGAGACCAAGGAAACGAGCCTTTTGCTCTACGACATGGCGCGCGCCTTGGTGGCCGAGCGCAAGGCGGCGCCGCTCGACCCGGCCGAGGACGCGACCAGCGCCCTGCTCGCCGCCCGCGTCGACGGCGAACCGCTGCCGGACGAGATGATCGTCGGAACGATCCGCCAGGTGCTGGTGGTCGGCATCATCGCGCCGACCGTGCTGATCGGTTCGATCACCGTCCACCTCGCCCGCAATCCCGCACTGCAACGGGATCTGCGCGCGCATCCCGAAAAGATTGCGGCTGCGGTCGACGAGTTCCTGCGGCTCTATACGCCCTATCGCGGCTTCGCCCGCACGGCGGTGCGCGACGTGACGATCCGCGGCCGGACGATCCCGGCCGGCGAGCCGATCGCCCTAGTCTATGCCTCGGCCAATCGCGACGCGGACGTCTTTCCCGACCCGGAGAGCTTCATTCTCGATCGGCCGAACATGAAGGAGTCGCTGCACTTCGGCCGCGGCACGCACGGCTGCGTGGGCGCCAGTCTGGCGCGTCTGGAACTGGTCGTCGCGCTCGAGGAAATCCTGGCGCACAGCCGGATGCTCAGGCTCACCGGCGAGATCGTGCCGACGCGGATGCCGGAGATCGGGGCCCTGCGCGTTCCAGTCAGCTTCTTCTAGCTGAGTCGAAGCGTGTCCCCGACGCGCTCGAACCGGGTCGCGAACCCGGCCTTCTCCGTGACCGCCTTCAGATAGCTCTCGACCAGGCTGAACTCCGGCTCGTCGGCGCTCAGCATGCGCGGCGCGCTGTCGTCTTCGATATAGGCCGGGCGAAACCGGATTTCGTCGAGCTGGCGGTCTCTGACGATCAACTCGGCCAAGCCTGTCAGCCGAGTCTCGGCCGGAAGCATATAGGCCGCGCCCAGGTCCCAGCTCGGATTCAGGCTGACGAGATGGCGGAAGGAAGCGGTCTCGACGATCGACGGATCCCAGACATGCGGCTGCTCGATCGCGAAATTGCCGAGGCTGTAGAAGATCGGCCTGCCGCGATGCAGCTCGACACCCTTCAATATATGCGGGTGGTGGCCGAGGATCGCATCCGCGCCGGCGTCGATCAGCGCGCGTCCGGCAACGCGCTGGTAATCGGCCAGCACGGCTTCGGTCATGTGCAGGCCCCAGTGCAGCGAAACCAGCACGATATCGCTTTCCCGCCTCGCTTCGCGGACGGCGGCGCAGAGGGCGCCCAGATCCTGCCGATTGGGGTAGGACCGGATACGCGCCGGCGTCCCCGGCTGGTCGTGCTCGATCTGCTCGTAGACGGTGTGGGCGCGGAGCGGAGCGCAGCCGGCGCGCCGTTCGCTCGCTGCATAGCCTTCGGGAAGGATCGAGGACGCCGCCAGGATCGCGACGCGGCAATGTTCGAGCGGGATCGAGAGCGTGCGCCTGGCCGCGTCGAGGTCGGATCCGGCGCCGCACAGCCGGATGCCAGCCTCCCCGGCATGACGGATGGTGTCGTCGAACGCCTCATAGCCCCAGTCGAGGCAGTGATTGCCGGCGAAGGACATGGCGCTGAATCCCGCCGCGCGGATCGCGGCTGCGCTCGATGCCGGCGCACGCATGGCCAGGCGGGCATTCGGCACGATCGCGCCCCGATCCGAGATCGTCGTTTCGAGTTGTCCGAAGCTGAGATCGGCTTGGTTCAATGCTCCGGCGCAGCCGCGGAACATCGACGACGGGTCGGCGCGAAACGCGCCGACATCGCCGGCCGCCAGGATCGATGTTTCCGGCATCATGCCCGTGCCGCGGTGCCGGTCCGATCGAAGAACAGCGCGCGGATCACGAAGACGAGGACCGCCGCGAACAGCAGGATCCCCGAGATCAGCAGGATCGGACCGAAGAAGCTGCCGGTTTCCTCGCGCACGAAGCCGACCAGGTGCGGCATGAACAGGCCGCCCGAGCTGCCGCAGATGTTGATCGCGACCACCGCGACGGCCATTGTCGCCGGAGTCAGCAGGGTGGTCGGCAAGGCCCAGAATGCGCCCTGCGCGGAGCCGAGGCCGATGCCGGCGATGAACAGGGCGACCAAGCCGCCCGCGCCGGCCCCGAGCGACCAGCCGGCGAGCAAAGCGACCGCGGTGATCGCGCTCGGCAAGGCGACGTGCCAGAAGCGCTCGCCGGTGCAGTCGGAATGGGCCGAATTGAAGTAGATGCCGAGGCCCACGCCGATCCAGGGCAGGGCATTGACCACCCCCACTTCGAAGGCACTGAGGTCGGCCATCTGGTCGACCATCTGAGGCAGCCAGAACATGATGCCGTAGGCGCCGGCAAGCAGGCAGAGCCAGAGCAGCGCCGAGGTCCAGACCAGCGGATGGCGGAGCATCGACCAGTCGTTGGCGTCCTCCTTCGTCCGGCGATTGGCGGCGTTGCGCGCCAGCCAATCCTTCTCAGCCGGCGACAGCCACGACGCCTCCGCCGGCGTGTCCGGGAAATAGAAGAGGGCGCCGATGCCGAGCAGGATGGTCGGGATCGCCTCGGCGACGAACATCCAGCGCCAGCCCTGGAGCGGCCCGGCGAGATTCATGTCCATCAGCCATCCCGACAAAGGCCCGCCGATGATGATCGACAACGGGATGGCGAGCATCGGCATGGCGAAGGTCGTCGCGCGCTCGCGATCGGTGGCGAACTGGCTGAGATAGAGGACGATGCCCGGCGCAAGTCCGCCCTCGGCGAAGCCCAGCACGACCCGAAGGACGTAGAAGTGGATCGGCGTCTGGATGAACGCCATCAGCCCCGCGCAGCATCCCCAGACGATCGCGATCAGCGCCAGCCAGCGCCGCATCCCAATCCGCTGCAGCAGCAGGATGCTGGGATATTGGCCGGCGAGGAAGCCGAGGAAGAGAATGCCGGCGCCGAACCCATATTCGGATGGCGAGAAGCCGAGCTCGGCATTCATCTGCAGCGCCGCGAAGCTGACATTGACCCGATCGAGCGAGCTCATCAGCATGAACAGGATCGCGGGCAAGGCGAGCCGGTTGCGGATCTTGATCGCGGTTGCGCGGTCCTGCAGCGGCACTCCAAGCTCCCCGTCCTGAAACGCTGCCCTTTTCGATTTTCGGTCGACAGCCCTTCATCGGATAAGGCATGAAAGCTCAAATGCAAGCGTTTACATCATGTTGAGCCAGCGCCTGGCCGAGCACATCGTCGGGGCGAATTATGATAGGCTTTCGGCTTCGACCAGGGCGGCCGCGAGACGCGTGCTGCTCGATGGTATCGGTGTCATGCTGGGTGCGAGCGGTGCCGAAGAGGTCGCGCCCTTCGTCGCCTTGGCGCGACAACGATCCGATCCCGCAAGCGGCAGCCCGGTGCTCGGCCAGGGTTTCTCGACTGACGTTGCCAGTGCCGCGCTCGCCAATGGCGCCATGGCCCATGCGCTCGACTTCGAGGACGCCTATGACGCCGCGCCCTGCCATCCCAACGCCTCATTGCTGCCGGCCGCCCTGGCGATTGCCGGTTCGCGTCGGGAGGTTGGCGGGCGCGAGCTGATCACGGCCGTCGCGGTCGGCTGCGATCTGGTCTGCCGCCTTGCCGCTTCGCTGCGCCGGCCGATGGAGGCAGGCGGCTGGTATCCGCCCCCGATCCTCGGCGCCTTCGGTGCGACGGCTGTGGCGGCGAGGCTACTCGGCCTGGATGCGCGCGGTCTGCGCGATGCCTGGTCGCTGGTGCTCGCGCAGAACAGTTGCCCGGGCGAAATCAAATATGCCCCGGCCAGCACGATGCGCGCGATCCGCGAGGCCTTCCCGGCCCAGGCGGCGATCGTCTCCGCGCAGCTCGCTGCCGGCGGTGTTCGGGGCTTCGACGCGCCTTTCGAGGGCAAAGCAGGCTTTTTCCGCTTGTTCGTCGACGGTCAATATGACGAACAGGTCCTGCTCGATGATCTCGGCGAGCGCTTCCTGATCGAGGCGCTGACATTCAAGCGCTGGCCCTGCTGCCGCGGCACCCACGCCTATATCGAGGCGGTCGAAAACCTGAGGAGCCGCGCGCCATTGCCGGCGGAATCGATCCATCGCGTGACGCTGCGCGGCGGCGAAGTCCAAGTCATGCTCGCTGAGCCTTTTGCTTCGAAACGGAGGCCCGAAACCGCAATCGATGCGAAGTTCAGTCTGCCGTTTACGACCGCGACCGCGCTCGTCGCCGGCAAGGTCGACCTCGATTCCTTTTCACCCGAGCGGCTTCGCGATCCGGGGATCCTCGCCATGGCGGCGCGGGTCGAGTTCGTGGAGGAAGCGGGATGGGGCAGGGCGCGGCCGGCCGGCGGCACGCTCGAAATCGAGCTCGCCGACGGCACCCGGCTCAGCGAGTCGATCGAGGTCGCCCGCGGCCATCCGGATCGGCCGCTCGACGACGCGGAGCTGCACGCCAAGTTCGCGCACTGCGCCGCGCGCGCCGCCCGACCGGTTGTTGTTTCGCCGTCCGAAGCGGCTGCCTGGATCGCAAGTCTCGACGCCGCGCCAAGCGTCGCGGATTGGCTCGCGACCTGTCTCTGAAAGCGCTTGCATCCGCCCTCAATTTAGTTATGTCATATTACTAATAGGGGGCCGCCAGACGCTCCCGCCTCATGAGGGAGAGGAGCTGAACATGGCTTGGCATCGTTCCATCCGAATCTTGTCGCGTGGCGTTGGCTTCACCGCGCTGGCTATCGCCCTTGCGGCCCCGGCTTTTGCCCAGTCCGATGCCTCGGCCATCCAGTCGCCCGAGGACGCGCGCGCGTCGGACGAACAGGATATCGTGATCACCGCCGAGCGCCGGGTCCAGAGTCTTCAGGACGTGCCGATCGCCGCAACGGTGCTGACGGCCTCCGATCTCGCGGATCGCGGTGTCGACGACGTCCGTGATCTTCAGCAGGTCGCGCCGTCGGTCGCGATCAGCACCTTCAATCGCTCCGTTTTCATCAACATTCGCGGCGTCGGCATTGCCCTGTCCGCGCCGACCTCGAACCCCGGCATTGCTTATTATGTCGACGGGGTCCTGA
>JAYRLF010000386.1:0-3858 GCA_041905385.1 Allosphingosinicella sp. | reverse complement strand
GATCACCCTGGGCAGCCGGGCCGGCGTCGCCATCTCCCAGGCGGGCGACGATGCCGCCGCCCTGCTGCGACGCGCCAGCGCCGCCCTGGCCGAGGCGAAGGCGTCTGACAGCGCGCCGGTGCGGGTGCTGGAGGAGGGGGCCGAGAGCCAGACAGCGCGGGAGGATCGGCTCGAGGTCGATCTCAGGCGGGCGCTCGACCAGGGCGAGATCGAATTACGCTATCAGCCGCAGGTGTCGGTGACCAACGGCGAGATCGTCGGCGTCGAGGCGCTCGCCCGTTGGCGCCATCCCTATTATGGCGAGCTCGGCGCAATCACCTTGTTCCGGGTCGCCGAGCGCTCCGATTATCTCGTCCAGCTGTCCGACCATGTCCATCGCCGCGCAGTCGAGGCGGCAGCGTCATGGCCTGCGGCGCTCGCGGGCCTGCGCCTCTCGGTCAACATCACCGCTGCTGACATGCTGCGGCCCGGCTTCGCCGCCCAGTTCCTGGCGCTGGTCCGGGACAGCGGCTTCGATCCGGCGCGGCTCACGGTGGAGGTCACCGAGGGCGGTTTGATCGAGGATCTGGCCGGGGCGGCGGCCCTGCTCGCCGAGCTGCGCGCCGGGGGCCTCAGGATCGCGATCGACGATTTCGGAACCGGCTATTCGAGCCTCGCTTATCTGAAGGCGCTGCCGCTCGACTATCTCAAGATCGACAAGAGGCTGAGCCAGGACATTGCCGGATCGGTGCGCGACCGGATCGTCGTGCGCAGCGTGATCGATCTGGCGCGCTCCTTGGGCCTCGGCGTGATCGCTGAGGGTGTCGAAACCGAGGAACAGCTCGGCCTGCTCGCCGAGGAAGGATGCAACCTCTACCAGGGCTTCCTGTGTTCGCCGCCGGTGGATTCGGAGCGGCTGGAGGCGCTGGTTTCGGACCAATTTGGCAAAGAGTGATCGGAAAGCCCGGCTGCGGGATGAGGGTGCCGCAGCCGGGCTGTCCTGCCGCGGGAGCCCCAGCACCGTGGCTCCCTCGGCCGGACCGGTTGGTCGCAGGCTCTCCTGGGGTTCGACTGAATTGCCTGCCCCCCTCCGATCATTAAGACGCACGAGACGTTGGAATCCGTACCCTCCTCCCGAGAAAGCATGAATTATCCAATGACTCGGTGGTTGGCGCAGGGTCCACCCTGCGCGCCGATCACCCGCTCCCGGCCGTGACAGCGCCTTCGGACGCCGAGCCGACGAGCCGGGCATATTTTGCGTAGGCGCCACCGGTCTTGGGCCGCGGCGGCGCTACCCGGGCCGGCCGCGGATCGAGATCCGCGTCGGTCTCGATCACGCGCGATTCGACGTCGATGACGATATTGTCGCCGGTTTCGAGCCGCCCGATCGGTCCGCCCTTGGCCGCCTCGGGCGCGACGTGGCCGACCATGAAGCCGTAGGTGGCGCCGGAGAAACGGCCGTCGGTGACCAAGGCGACGCTGTCGCCGAGGCCGCGGCCCTGGATGGCCGCGGTGACGGCGAGCATCTCGCGCATGCCGGGGCCGCCGACCGGCCCTTCGCCGCGGATGACGACGATGTCGCCCGGCTGGATCTCGCCCCGCTCGAGGCCGGCGAAGCAGGCTTCCTCGCCTTCATAGACGCGCGCCGGGCCTTCGAAGCGAAGCTTGCCATGGCCGGCGAGCTTCACGACGCAACCTTCCGGAGCGACGTTGCCGTAGACGATGCCGTAGCCGCCGCGCTCCTTGAGCGGGGCTTCGGCGCTCAGAATCACTTCCTGGTTCGGTGTCTCAGCTGCACCGTCGAAATAGCTGAAAAGATTGCTTCCCGTTACCGTCGGCGCGTCCTCGATCAGGCCGGCTTCCATCAGCCTGCGGCCGAGCAGGGGCGTGCCGCCGGCGGCGCTCATGTCGGGCGCCATGAAGCGCCCGCCGGGCTTCAGGTCGGCGATCACCGGCGTGGCGCGCGAGACCTCGTCGAACAGGTCGATGTTGAACTGGTCCGCGCCGATGCCGGCCTCGCGGGCGATGGCGAGGAGGTGGAGGACGAGGTTGGTCGATCCCGCCGTGGCGGTGCCGGCGACGGCGGCGTTGCGCAATGACGTCGGAGTGATCAGGCTGCGCGCGCTGCGGCCGGCGCGGATCGCATCGACGAGGATGCGGCCGGCCTGCTCCGCCGCCTTCGGCTTGTCGGGGTGGACGGCGGGGATGTCATTGAGGCCCATCGGGGACAGGCCGAGAAAGCTCATCGCCAGCGCCATTGTGTTGGCGGTGAACTGGCCGCCGCAGGCGCCGGCGCCGGGGCAGGCGGCCTTCTCGACCCTGGCGAGGCCTTCGTCGTCCAGCTTGCCGGCGCCATGGGCGCCGACCGCCTCGAACACGTCCTGGATGGTGATCGCCTTATCGCCCAGATGGCCGGGCATGATCGAGCCGCCGTAGAGGATGACCGCCGGCAGATCGAGCCGCGCGGCGGCCATCGCCGCGGCGGGAATGGTCTTGTCGCAGCCGACCAGGAAGAGGACGGCGTCGAGCGAATGGCCGCGCACCGCCAGCTCGGCGGAATCGGCGATCAGCTCGCGGCTCATCAGCGAAGCGCGCATGCCGCGCGTGCCCATCGAGATGCCGTCGGTGACGACGATCGTGTTGAAGTCGACCGGGGTCCCGCCGGCCTGCTCGATGCCGCGGCGGGCATGCTCGGCGAGGCCGCGCAGGTGCATGTTGCAGGGGGTGACGGTCGACCAGGTGTTGACGATGGCGACCATCGGCTTGCCCATCGCTTCATCGTCATAGCCGGCGGCGCGGAGCATCGCGCGCGCCGGGGCGCGGGCCGGGCCGTCGAGCATTTCGCGGGAGGGAAGGTCGTTGGCCATCTTCGTTCCTTGAATCTTTGGAGCCTCCCATCTGACGGGGAGGGGAGGGTGGGGGTGAACGGTCGCGAGCCGCTCTGTGCGGGCGGACGCGTCATTCCCACCCCCGACCCCCTCCTCGACGGGGAGGGGGAGTTGTTGCGGGAGGAGAAAATTCTATGGACCTCGGCTTTCGGCGCGAAGAGGGAATTTTCTTTCATTTTGCCGCCGGATTTCTCGAGAAAACTGCTGCCTCCTACGCGAGGGCAGATTTTGCCCTATTTCTCTACCGAAACAGTTAGGGATTGCCAGAATCGGCGGTTTCAATATCCTTGAGGGCCAACAGGACGGACTCGCCTCGTGACCACGGCTTCGAACAACGGAACGAACAGCAGGCTGGCGCTCGGCGCCGCCGGGCTTGCCGTGGTCGTAGTGGTCGTACTTGCTGGCTTCCTGCTGGGAGCGGTGCCCGACTGACGATCCGACACACCGGATGACAGGAAATCTGGCCCCCGCTCCCGAAAGGAGCGGGGGTTTTTCTTTGCCCAAAGGAGAATCCCGATGAACAGCCCCCTCAAACTGCCGGCCGGCTTCGACGACCGCGACGGCTCGATCTGGTTCGACGGCCGGTTGATTCCGTGGCGCGATGCCAACGCTCATGTCCTGACCCACGCCCTGCATTATGCGTCGGCGGTGTTCGAGGGGCAGCGGTCCTATGGCGGGGAGATCTTCAAGCTGACCGAGCATAGCGAGCGGCTGCACCGCAGCGCGGCGTTGATGGGCTTCGAGATTCCCTGGAAGGTCGGGGAGATCGACCAGGCCTGTCGGGAGGTGATCGCGGCCAATGGTCTATCCGACGCCTATGTCCGGCCGATCGCCTGGCGCGGATCGGAGCAGATGGGAGTCTCGGCCCATGCCTGCCGGATCCATCTCGCCATCGCCGCCTGGCAGTGGGGGAGCTATTTCAACGAGGAGGCGATCAAGCGCGGACTCCGGCTCGACATCTCGGCCTGGCGGCGGCCGGCGCCCTATACGG
>JAYRLF010000385.1:0-3884 GCA_041905385.1 Allosphingosinicella sp. | reverse complement strand
CGACGCGGAAGATGCCGCGCTGGGTGTCGGTCGCATCGATCTCGACGCGGACGGTGCCGGGAAAGGCGGTGTCGCGCGCCTCCGGCACGGCGGCGCCGAGCGGAAGCGGCTGCGGGCGGCTGATGTCCTGGGCGATCGCCGTGGCGGCCAGGCTGAGGCCGAGGGCGGTCAGAATGATGCGGCGCATGAGAGGCTCCGAGGGGGGCAACGGACCCCCGCTCTTAGGCCAAGCTCCGGAAAGGTCTAGCCTTTCTGCGCCTTCGCCCGGTCGATCGCCTCGACGATCATGCGGCGGGCATCCTCGCGGTCGCCCCAGCGGCCGACCCGCACCCATTTTTCGGGCTCCAGATCCTTATAGTGGGTGAAGAAATGCTCGATCTGCTGGCGCACGATCGGCGGCAAATCCTCGGCCTGCTCGACCTCCTCATAGTAAGGGAAGGTCGAATCGACCGGCACCGCCAGGATCTTCTCGTCGCCGCCGGCCTCGTCCTCGAGCAGCAGCACCGCGATCGGCCGGACCCGGACGACGCAGCCCGGGATAAAAGGCGAGCGGGTGACGACCAGGCAATCGAGCGGGTCGCCGTCGTCCGAGAGCGTGTGCGGGATGAAGCCGTAATTGGCCGGGTAGCGCATCGGCGTGTGCAGGATCCGGTCGACGAAGATCGCGCCCGATTTCTTGTCGAACTCATATTTGACCGGCTCGCCGCCGACCGGGACTTCGATGATGACGTTGATGCTGTCGGGCGGATTGTCGCCCACGGGAATGAGATCGATGTTCATGATGGGGCGCCCTTAATCTCGTGAAGCTTCCCACACCACGCAAAAGTGGAATCATTTGCTGTCGCATCGCGCGAAAAACCGGTTCCCACTTTTTCGCGCGATGCTTTAAGGCCCCCGCCGATGAGCAAGGGCCCGCAGAGGATCAGAGGCACCCAGGACATCTGGGGCGAGGACGCCGACCGCTTCCAGGCGGTGGTCGACGCCTTCGATCGCGTGCGCCGGCTCTACGGCTTCCAGCGCGCCGAGCTGCCGGTGTTCGAATCGACCGGCGTGTTCGCGCGCTCAATCGGTGAGACCAGCGATATCGTCTCGAAGGAGATGTACACGTTCGAGGATCGCGGCGGCGACAGCCTGACGCTGCGGCCCGAATTCACCGCCGGCATCTGCCGTGCCTTCCTGACCGAGGGCTGGCAGCAGCTCGTCCCCCTGAAACTGGCGACGCACGGGCCCGTCTTCCGCTACGAGCGGCCGCAAAAGGGGCGCTATCGCCAATTCCACCAGCTCGACGCGGAGATCATCGGCACGGATTCGCCCGCCGCCGACGTCGAATTGCTGGTGCTCGCCGACCAGCTGCTGAAGGAGCTCGGCATCGTCGAGGGCGTCACGCTGCAGCTCAACACTTTGGGCGACGCCGAGACGAGGGACGCCTGGCGCAGCGCGCTCGTCGCCCATTTCGAGGCGCATCGCGCCGAGCTGTCCGAGGACAGCCTGGTCCGGCTCGAGAAGAATCCGATGCGGATCCTCGACAGCAAGGATCCGCGCGATCGGCCCGCCGCCGACAGCGCGCCCGAGATCGACGCCTTCCTCTCGGACACGGCGCGCAGCTTCTTCGCCAGGGTGACGGAAGGACTGGACGCGGCCGGCGTGCGCTGGACGCGCAATTCGCGGCTGGTCCGCGGCCTCGATTATTACCGCCACACCGCGTTCGAGTTCGTCACCGACCGGCTCGGCGCGCAGGGCGCGGTGATCGCCGGCGGCCGCTATGACGGGCTGATCGAGGCGCTCGGCGGGCCGGCGACGCCGGCGATCGGCTGGGCCGCGGGCATCGAGCGCCTGGCCATGCTGACCGCGATGTCGACGCGAACGGCGCCCGATGCGGTGCTGGTGCCGCTCGGCGACGCCGCCGAAGCGGCCGCGATCGGTATCATCGCCACGCTGCGGCGGGCCGGCATCGCCGCCGACATGGCGTATCGCGGCAACATGAAGCGGCGCATGGCGAAGGCCAATGACAGTGGCGCCCACTTCGCGATCATCCTCGGCGAGGACGAGCTCGCCCGCGGCGAGGCGGCGGTCAAGGATCTCGGCTCGGGCGAGCAGCGCAATGTCGCGCTGGCCGAGCTGGCCGGGGCGCTGCGCACGTCATGACCCGGATCTCCGCCGAACGGATCGCGGCCATTGAGGCACGCCGGAACGAGCTGCAGGATGCGATGGCCGCGGGCGATCTCCCGCCCGAGGCGTTCGTGCGCCTCTCCAAGGACTATGCCGAGATCGAGCCGGTCGCCGCCGCGGCGAAGGAGGTCAGGCGGCTGCGCGCCGAGGCCGCCTCGCTCGAGGAGATGACGCACGAGGCGGACGACGAACTGCGCGAGCTCGCCGCCCACGAATTGCTCGACAACCAGGTGAAGCTCGAGGCCGCCGAACGCGACCTGGCGGTGAAATTGCTGCCGCGCGACGCCGCCGACGAGCGCGCGGCGATGCTCGAGATCCGCGCCGGCACGGGCGGCGACGAGGCCGCCTTGTTCGCCGGCGACCTGCTGCGCATGTACCAGCGCTATGCCGAGACCAAGGGCTGGCGGTTCGAGCTGATCTCGGCGAGTGTGTCCGAGGTCGGCGGCTATAAGGAGGCGATCGCCTCGGTCACCGGCCAGGGCGTGTTCGCGCGCTTGAAGTTCGAAAGCGGCGTTCACCGCGTCCAGCGCGTGCCGGTGACCGAGAGCGGCGGCCGCATCCACACCTCGGCGGCGACCGTCGCGGTGCTGCCCGAGGCCGAGGAGGTCGACGTCCAGATCGAGGAGAAGGACCTCCGCATCGACGTCTACCGCTCGTCCGGCCCGGGCGGCCAGTCGGTCAACACGACCGACAGCGCGGTGCGCATCACCCATTTGCCGACCGGCCTCGTCGTCATCCAGCAGGACGAGAAGTCGCAGCACAAGAACAAGGCCAAGGCGCTGAAGGTGCTGCGCACCCGCCTCTACGAGATGGAGCGCGAGCGGCTCGCCTCGGAGCGGGCCGGCGCGCGCAAGTCGATGGTCGGCTCCGGCGACCGCTCGGAGCGGATCCGCACCTATAATTTCCCGCAGGGGCGGGTGACCGACCACCGCATCAACCTGACGCTCCATCGCCTGCCGGAGATCCTCGAAGGCCAGATGGACGAGCTGATCGGCGCGCTGATTGCGGAGGACGAAGCCGAGCGGCTCGCCAGCCTCGATGAAGGTACGTGAGGCGCTCGGCGCGGCCGCCGATCGGCTGACCGCCGTCCCCGGCGTGCCGCGCCTCGACGCCGAGCTGCTGATGGCCTCGGCGCTCGGCGTCACCGTCGGCGAGATGCTGCTCTCCCATCTCGACGATCCGGAGCCGGCCGGCTTTGCCGCCCTCGTCGAACGGCGCCTGCGGCAGGAGCCGATGGGCTATGTGCTGGGCCGCGTCGGCTTCTGGACAATCGAGCTCGACGTCGGGCCGGGCGTCCTCATTCCCCGCGCCGACAGCGAGACGTTGATCGAAGCCGCGATCGACCATTTCGGCACCCGCGCGCCGCGCCGGATCGTCGATCTCGGGACCGGGCCGGGCACCCTGCTGCTGGCCGCGCTGGCGCAATGGCCAGAGGCGCAGGGCGTCGGCGTGGACGCGTCGCCGGAGGCGCTCGCTTATGCCGGTGCCAATGCCGAACGGCTCGGCCTGGCCGACCGGATCGAGTGGCGGCAGGGCGACTGGGCGGACGGGATCGACGCGCGGTTCGATCTCGTGCTCTGCAACCCGCCTTATGTCGAGGACAAGGCCGCGCTGATCCCCGGCGTCGTCGATTGGGAGCCGGCGCTCGCCTTGTTCGGCGGCCCCGATGGCCTCGACGCCTATCGCCGGCTGGCATCGCAGCTGCCGCGCCTGAT
>JAYRLF010000011.1:0-25906 GCA_041905385.1 Allosphingosinicella sp. | reverse complement strand
GCCGGCGGCCAATCGAATCCGACCTATCAACTGCGCACGCCCGATCGGCGCTACGTGCTGCGCCGCAAACCGCCTGGCAAATTGCTGGCGTCCGCACATGCCGTCGATCGCGAATTCCGGGTGATGCATGCACTTGGCGACGTCGGTTTCCCGGTGCCGCGTGCCTATGCCCTCTGCGAGGACGACCGCGTGATCGGCTCGCCATTCTACGTCATGGCCATGGTCGAAGGACGCATATTGTGGGACGGGCGACTTCCGGACTGCAGTCCTGCGGAGCGACGCGCCATCTATCACGCCGAGATCGACACGCTTTCAGAGCTGCACAGGTTCGAGCCGGAAGCGATCGGCCTTGGTGATTATGGCCGACCAGGCAATTATTTCGCGAGGCAGGTTGCGCGCTGGAGCCGCCAATATGGCGACTCGGACGGACCGAGATATTCGGAAATGGATCGGCTGGCCGCGTGGCTGCCCCAGCATCTGCCCGCCGACCGACCCGCGCGGATCGTCCATGGCGACTATCGGCTCGACAACATGGTCCTCGACGCCGACGCGCCACGAGTCGTCGCGGTACTCGACTGGGAGTTGTCGACGCTCGGGGATCCGATCGCCGACCTGACCTACCTGCTGATGCATTGGGTCACGCCGCCGCACGAACGCGGTTCGCTCGCCGCGCTGGACCTCGCCGAACAGGGAATTCCTACGGCAGAGGAGATGCTCGATCGCTATCTCGGCGCGACCGGAAATCGGCTCGGAGCACCGCCCGAATGGTATTTCGCCTATAACCTGTTCCGCTTTGCCGCAATCCTCCACGGCGTCGCTGCGCGCGGACGTGCGGGCAATGCCAACAATCCGCGCGCCGGTCTGGCGGAGCGGCGCGTCGGCCCTCTTGCCGTGGCGGCGTGGCGTTTCGCCCAGCAGATCGGAGCGCGCGCATGAGCTGGCCCGCTCGCGACATGCAGGAGACGCTGGCGCTGCTGACCGCGCCAGGCGCCCCGTTCGAGATGGAGCAGATCGAGGCGCTGGGCCGGCAGGTGCGCAACTATGTCCATATGCCGCCGCATCTGCGGAGCGTGCACGATGCCAGCCGCCGCTTCGGCGATCGCGACCTGCTGGCCTTCGAAGGAGAGCGCGTCAGCTTCGAGTCGCATTGGCGCGCCGCCAATGCTTTCGGCCGTGCCTTGCTGGACCGATTTGGCGTCACCAAAGGTGACCGCGTGGCGATCGCCATGCGCAATTATCCGGAATGGTCGATCTGTGCGTGGGGCACGGTCGCGATCGGCGCGGTGGCGGTCCCTCTCAATGCGTGGGAGTCGGCCCAAAGCCTCTCCACGCTGCTGACCGATTGCGGCGCCAAGGTCGCCGTGGTCGATGGGGAGCGCCTCGCACGTCTGCAATCTGCAGGCCACGCCGGCGCATCCCTCATCGTCACGCGCGCCCCGGCGCCGGCGGGAACCTTGCCTCTCGAAGCGTTGATTGGACCGGCGGCATCGTTCGGCGACCTGCCCGATGCGCCGCTGCCGGACCCACGGCTGAACCCGGACGACCTCGCGACCGTCTTCTACACCTCGGGTACGACGGGGCGGCCCAAGGGCGCTGCCGGCACCCATCGCAACATCCTGACCAATCTCGTCAACACCGGCTTTCGCGCCGCACGCGCAGCCGTGCGCCGCGGCGAGCCTATTCCTGAAGCCGTGTCGACCGCGCCGCGCCGCCTGTTGCTGCCGATGCCCTTGTTCCACGTCACCGGCTTTCATTCCGTCCTGATGCCGGCGGTCGCAAATGGCGCGACCGTCCACCTCATGTACAAATGGGAAGCCGGCAAGGCGCTTCGGATCATTTCCGAGGAGCGGATCAACGGTCTCACCGTGGTGCCGACACTTGCCTGGCAACTGGCCGACGAGGCCGCGGAGAGAGGACTCGACGTCTCGAGCGTCGATACAATCGGCTATGGCGGCGCCGCCGCGGCGCCCGAGCTGGAGCGGCGCGTGCGTGCGACCTTTCCCAAAGCGTTTGCCGGCCAGGGCTATGGTGCTACCGAAACCTCCTCGCTGGTCGCCGCGAACAGCCATGAGGACATGACGGCAAGACCCGGCAGTGTCGGGATCGCAGTCCCTTGCTGCGACATACGGGTGGTGAATGAGGACGGGCATGACGTCGCAGCCGGAGAGGCCGGCGAGCTGTGGGTCAGCGGGCCCAACGTCGTTGCCGGCTATTGGAACATGCCCGAGGCGACAGAAGAGAGCTTCGGCGGCGGATGGTATCGCACCGGCGACGTAGTCCGGATCGATGGCGAGGGATTCATCACCATACTCGACCGCGTGAAAGACATGCTGATCCGCGGCGGTGAGAACATCTATTGCGTCGAGATCGAGGATTGCCTGTCCAGCCATGCCGACGTCGTTGAGGCGGCCGTGTTCGGGGTGCCCGAGCCGGTCTTGGGAGAAGTGGTTGGGGCGGCCGTGTTTCTGCGGCCCGGCGCAACCACGGACGCACATGCGCTGTCGGACCATGTGCGCGCCCGTCTGGCCGCCCACAAGGTTCCCGTCCTTGTCGAGATCTGGCGCGAACCGCTGCCACGCAACGCGGCCGGCAAGCTGATGAAGAAGGAAATTCGCGCAGCCATTTCGGGTTGAAACCGGTTGCCTGACGACAGGAAGGACAAGGAATGGACGATCGGTTCGAGGCAGCGATGCGTGCAGGCGAGCGCCTGTTTCACACGGTCGAGCATGGCGACCTGGCCGAGTTGCGCGATATCTTCACCGAGGGTGCGGCGGTGTGGCACAACACGGACGAGAAGTTGGTCGACGTCGAGACGACGATCGCCAACCTCGAGAAGATCAGGGCGAGCGCGACCGTCTTCCATTACTCGGAAATCCGGCGCGAACCGACGCCGAGCGGGTTCGTCCAGCAGCATATCCTCACGGTCGAAATGCCCGACGGGCGCAGCATGCGCGACCTGGCCTGCTGCATTTGCCGGGTCGAGAACGGCCGCATCGCCCATATGGACGCCTATCACGATTCGGCAGTCGTCAATGGCATGGCACACAGGAGTCAGCCGGCAGACGAATGACGCGAGCCCGGATCAGGCCGGCGCCTTGGGAATATTCGCGTAATAGGGAATTGGAACACCGTCATTGCCGCTGGTGTCGCCGACCATCATCCGCGTGCGCGGATGCATGACGGCGGCGTCGATGACGAGGTTGATCAGGCGCGGCTCGCCCGATGCGAAGGCTTCCCGGACGGCGGGCGCGATTTCTTCATAGCGATCGACCCGAACGCCCTTGACGCCAAAGCCTTCGGCAATGGTCTCGAAATGCGTGTCGCGAAGCGCCACGATCACCTCGCGATTCTTGCCATAGAGCAGGTTCTGGGCGTTGCGCGACATGCCCCATTCGGCATTGTTGAGGATCACCATGACGATCGGCAGCCGGTGCCGAAGCATCGTGTCGAGCTCCTGGATGTTGAAGCCGGCACCACCATCGCCTGCGAAGCAGACCACGGGCCGGTCGGGATTCGCCCGCGCCGCGCCGATTGCGAAGCCCTGCGAAATGCCGAGGCAACCGAGATAGCCGCAGCGCAGATGCTGGCCCGCCCCCGGCGAGCGCACCAGGTCGCCGACCCAGTTCCCCGCCTCACCGCCGTCGGTGACGACGGCTGTCCCTTCCGGAAGCGCGTCCATCACCGCTGCCACGGCGTGACCGGGATGGATCATGTTCGGGCGTGTCTCTCGCGGTGCGTCGGCAAAGGCCTTGCGGGCATTGCCGCGGAAACCGCGCAGCAGCGCCGCCCACTCGTCTCGCCTCGTCCAGTCGCATCCTGCCGCCGCCGCGATCAGCGCATCCAGTGTCGTGCCGACGTCAGCGATGATCGGCAAATCAGCCATGCGGACGCGCCCGATTTCCTCGGCGTTCAGCTCGATCTGGGCGACGACGGCATTGGCGGGAATGATCGCACCCATCGCTCCGCCAAGAAACATGCCCATGCGGGCGCCGGCGAGCAGGACCGCATCGGCGGGCTGGCCCGCAGCGGCAGCGGCGGCCAGGCCAGCCGCGGCGCCGGCATAATAAGGATGGTCCTCGGGCAAGACGCCGAGCGCCTTTTGTCCCGCGATCACAGGAATTCCGCAGTGCTCCGCCAAGCGACGCAAGCGATCGCCAGAATTGCTCAGCATCGCCCCGCCGCCGGCAATGATGACCGGCCGCTCGGCGGCGCGGAGCATCCCGAGAACGCGGTCGATGGCATCGGCGGAGGGCGCCGCAGGCGCCGCACGTTGCCAGGACGAGACATCCGGCAAAGCCTCGTCGGTCGGCCAGAACATCACGTCGATCGGGATTTCCAGGAAGACCGGTCCGGGCGCTCCGCTGAGCGCGATCTCGCCGGCTCGGCGCACGAACTCGACGATGCGTCCGGGCTCGGCGACGCGCTGCGCCCATTTGGTGACAGGACGCGCCATGGCGACCGCGTCGAACCCGCCCTGAAGCGTATTGGCCTCGGCCTCGCGGATCGGGGCGGCACCCGCGATGAAGAGGGTCGGAATGCGATCGAGATAGGCATTGGTCATCGCGGTCAGCGCGTTGGTGAAACCGGGCCCGGCGGTCACCGCGCAGACGCCGAGCTTGCCGTTCGAAGCGCGCGCATAGGCGTCGGCGGCGTGGCCGGCCGAAGCCTCGTGCCGGGTGTCGGTCAGACGGATGCCAAACTCCTCGCAGGCCATGAACAAGGGATCGAGATGGCTTCCGTGCAGCGCGAAAACCTCCGTGACGCCAAGTCCGGCCAAGGCGGCAGCGGCGAGTTCTCCGGCGGCGCGCTTCTTGGTCATCAGCTACTCCCTTGCTGCATCGGCCAGATCGGTCTGGCCGCGGATCGTGCTTGCCCTAGGATCGCGGCGTTGCGCGCCGCGCTCTCCCAGCTTATCTAGCCATTACGCGCGACATTTGTATACAATTTATCGCATTCACCGCGCTGCGTGATTTAGACCTGCCCCGGATTTGGCGCGCTTGCAAGACAGCCCCGAACCGGCGATCCATCCCGATGATCGAATTTTGCACACCAATTGATTGGATGCAATATTGCGCGCGACTGGCTTTGCCCTTAGGTTCGGCGCAAGGCCCGCAAGTGCCGCAAGGAGGGTGATGTTGGACGAGGCTCCGCAGGCCACAATCGAAGGCACGAACGCGACTCCGGCGCGAGCGGTTCGCGCCGCGGTGATTGGCGGGGGGATGGCGGGCATCCTTTCGGCGATCAAGCTGCGCGAACGCGGCATCGACTTCACATTGTTCGAGAAGGCCGACCGCGTCGGTGGGACCTGGCGCGAGAATACCTACCCGGGCATCGCGTGCGATGTCTCTGCGCATTGGTACACCTATTCCTTCGCCCGGAATCCCGAGTGGGACCGGCTGATGGCGCCGGGCGCCGAGATCCAGAAATATTTCGAACGGGTGGCGCGCGAACATGGCGTCCTGGAGCAGGCCCGCTTCGGCCAGGAAGTGGTTCGCCTGGATTATATCGACGGGCAATGGGACCTCACGACGGCGACCGGACATCGCGATCACTTCGATATCGTGATCATCGCGACCGGTTTCCTGCACCATCCGAACATCCCCGCATTCCAGGGGCTGGACTCGTTTGAAGGCGCTGTCTTTCATTCGGCGCGCTGGGACCACGACGTGCCAATCGACGGCAGACGAATCGGGGTCATCGGCACGGGATCGACCGCGACCCAGCTCACCACCGCCCTGGTGCCGCGCGCGTCGCAATTCCTGCTGTTCCAGCGCACCGCCCAATGGGTCATGCACCGCCCCAATCCGGCCTATTCCGAGGAGGAAAAGGCGCTGTTTCGCGCAGATCCGGCAGCTCTCGAGGCACTGGTCGCACAATTGCGGGAGCGAACGATCAACGGCTATGCGACCGCGGTCCTCGACGTCGACTCGCCGGAATATGCGCTGATCGAGCAATTGTGCCGCGAGAACCTCGAGACGGTGCGCGATCCGGAACTGCGCCGCCGCCTCACTCCCGATTATCGCGCGGCCTGCAAGCGACTGGTCATGTCGGACGGCTTCTATGAGGCGATTCAGCAGCCCAACGCGAAGCTCGTGACGGATCCGATCCTGCGGATCGAACCCGAAGGGGTGCGAACCGCGGACGGCACGCTGCACCCGCTCGACCTGCTGGTGCTCGCGACCGGCTTTCGTGTCGACCGTTTCATCCGGCCGACCAAGGTCATCGGTCGCGGCGGGGTCGACCTTGACGATGCCTGGGAGGAGAGCCCGACCGCTTACGTCTCGATGACGGTGCCGAACTTCCCGAATATGTTTCTGGTCAACGGTCCCAACAGCCCGTTCGGCAATTTCTCCGCCTTCGAAACCGCCGAGCATCAGATCGATTACATATTGCAGCTCATCGAAGGCCTGCGCCGCGGCGACTATCGCGAGATCAGTCCGACCCATGAGGCGCTGCAGCGATTCGAGGACGAACGGCGCGCGGCCGGCCGCAAGACGGTGTGGGTGACCGGCTGCGACAGCTGGTACCTCGACAAGAAAGGTGTGCCGGCATCCTGGACTTTCTCGTTCGATCGCTTCGTCGAGGAGACGGCGGCGCCCCGGATGCAGGACTTCGACAAACGATAGGAACGAGGAGCGCGAAGATGGTCACACGGGACGAGATCGAAGACGCGTTGCGACGGCTGAACGAGGCCGAGAATTCGCGCCCGCACTCGACCGTCGAGGAGATCAGCGCGAAGATCGACCAGATCATGGCGCCCGACGTTCAGGGTTGGCGCAACGGCGTCCATTTCCCAAGCCGCGAGTCCGAGCGCGAGATCGAGAAGCGCGCTTTCGGAGCGCTCGCCGACTATAACCGGCAATTCGAGCTGATGATCATCGAGCCGCCCCTCGCCTGCATCACCTGGACGATCCGGGGCAGCTTCCTGGGGCAGGAAGTGCGTGCCCCCGGCTGCTCGAATTTCGAGTTCAACGACGAAGGCCGCGTCAGCCGCTACTGGATGTATTTCAACCCGGCCGACTTCAGCTACCGGTCCTAGGCCGGCCTCGCAGCCAATCGGAGACAGAATTCATGGCGGTCAGCGTCACACTCACGAGTACGGGAATGGGCATCACCGAAGCCACGATCGTCAAATGGCTGAAATCCGTTGGCGACCGGGTCGAAGCCGGAGAAACGATCGTCGAGGTGGAAACCGCCAAGTCGACGGTCGAGATCGAGGCGCCGGCCAGCGGCATTCTCTCCGAGATCCTGTTTGCCGAGGACGACGAGGTCGAAATGGGAGTCGCGATCGCGACCATAAAGGAAGACTGAGATGGGCCTCGAGCCTGCCCGCCAGCTTGAGCTTTATCGGCGCATGCTTCGCATCCGGAAGTTCGAGGAAGCGATCGTCGCCAACAACCCGGTCGGCCATCTGAGCATCGGCCAGGAGGCCGCGATCGCCGGCGCCTGCATCGCGCTCCGGGATGACGATTATGTGGTCGGCACGCATCGCTCGCACGGCCATCCGATCGGCAAGGGATCGAACGTCCTGCCGCTCATGGCCGAGATTTTCGGAAAGCGGACCGGCACCTGCAAGGGACTGGGCGGGTCGATGCATCTCACCGACACGAGTCTCGGCCTGATCGCCGAATCGGCGATTGTCGGAGGCGGATTTCCACTCGCGACCGGTGCAGGACTTAGCGCCCAGGTACGCGGATCAGACCAGGTTAGTCTCTGTTTCTTCGGCGATGGCGCGACCAATCAGGGCACGTTCGGCGAGAGCGTGAACATGGCCGCGATCTGGAAATTGCCAGTCATCTACTTCTGCGAAAACAATGGCTATGCGGTGACGACGTCGGTCGCCAATTCGCATGGCCAACCCGACATTGCCCGGCGCGCGGACGGATTCGGCATTCCGGGTATCATTGTGGACGGCCAGGACGCCGAGGCAGTCCATGAGGTGACTGCGCAGGCCGTCGCCCGCGCGCGGGCGGGCGAAGGGCCGACTTTGATCGAGGCCAAGACCTATCGCTTCGACGAGCATTCCAATCGGCTCGCGATCCCGATCCGCTACCGCTCCGACGAAGAGATCGCCTTCCACCGCAATGAGCGCGACCCGGTCGCGCTCTATCGCAAGGTGCTGGTCGGGCGCGGACAACAGGCCGAGGTCGAGGCGATCGAGGCTGAAGTCGAGGCGTTGATGGAAGAAGCGATCCGCTTCGCCAAAGAGAGCCCGGAGCCTGAGCTGCAGGACATGATCGACTCAATGTACAGCAATCCGATCCATTTCCCGGCGACGGCGGGAGAGGTCGAGTGATGCGCAACTCGACGCAAAAGCTCTCCTATCTCCAGGCCATCGTTGAGGCGCAGCGCGAGGAAATGCGGCGCGACGAACGCGTCATCCTGATGGGCGAGGACATTGCGGTCTACGGCGCCCAGAGCCTTTTCGACGAATTCGACCACAAGAGGCTACGCAACACCCCGATCTCCGAGAACAGCTTCACCGGCGTCGGCGTGGGCGCGGCGCTGACCGGCCTTCGCCCCATCGTCGACTTGACGATCGCGAGCTTCGTCTATCTCGCTTCCGACCAGATCATAAACCAGGCTGCGAAGCTGCGCTTCATGACCGGAGGTCAATTGAAGGTGCCGATCGTGATCCGCACCAGCACCTTCTACAACAATCGCACCGCTGCCCAGCACGCCGACCGCCCCTACCCCTTCTTCATGAACGTGCCGGGCCTCAAGGTCGTCGCGCCGGCAACCGCTTCGGACGTCAAAGGGCTGCTGAAATCGGCCATCCGCGACGATGATCCCGTGGTGGTGTTCGAGGACATCAATCTCTGGGCGAAGAAGGAGGAGGTCCCCTGCGACGAGGACTTCCTGATCCCGATCGGCAAAGCCGACGTGAAGCGCGAAGGGAGCGACGTCACGATCGTGTCCGTCGCCGGCGCGCTGACTGCCTGCCTGGGCGCTTCCGACCTCCTCGCGCAGGACGGCGTGGCGGCCGAGGTCGTCGATTTGCGAACACTGGTCCCGATCGACAAGGAGACGATCCTGCGCTCCGTCGCCAAGACGGGCCGGCTTATCATCGTCGACAATAGCCATCGGGTCGGCGCGGTTGCGTCGGAAGTGGCGGCAATCGTTTCCGACGAGGGATTCGAGAGTCTCAGGAAGCCGATCCGCCGATTGACCGCACCCGCCATCCACGTTCCTTATAATCAGGCGCTTGAGCGGTCTCTTTTCCCGACCAAGGAAAAAGTGGCGGCGGCGGTGCGCGCATTGCTTTGATCGCAAGGTCGCGCCGCGCGCCGCCCAGGGGAGGAGCGATCAGGCGGCGGAGAGCGCCGCCAGCGCCGCTTCGGCGATTTCCATGTCCTGAGAATAATGTCCGCCGCTGATGCCGATCGCTCCGGATATGCCGCCGTCGATCTCCACCGGATAACCGCCACCGAAGACGACCAGTCGCGGTGTGTGGACAATGCCGTGCAGGAGCGGCGGATCTTCCTTGATGAAGTCGTGCCAGACGTGAGTCGCAAGACCATAGGCCGCCGCCGTATAGGCCTTGTTCGTCGCGATGTCGTTCGACAGGAGGGGCGCGCCGTCCATCCGACGAAAGGCCTTGAGCGTGCCGGACGCGTCGACAACCGCGATGGCCACGCGCAGGCCCATTTCGGCCGCTTTGGCCGTCGCTGCTCCGATCAGAAGATCGGCCGCCTCCTGGCTGATCGCGGACTGGGCCAAGGTCTTTTCCATCGGGTTTCTCCTGTCAGGTCATCGGCCGCCACGGCCAAATTACATGCAAGTGCCGGCGATTAGCGCTTCCGCAATCTCCAAAGCGCAATCATTGCATGCAATAATGCGAAGCGCAACGCCCAGAAGGGCGTTCAGCCGCGGCCGGCGGACGCCCGCACCCGGACGGCCGGCGGCCGTGGCGCGGCGCTGCGCTTCCGCGAAGCGCGCGCGCCGTCGGATTCGCCCGCCGCTGTGTCGCCATCGCCATGGAGGCGATCGACAGTGCCCGCGAACAGCCCGCCGCCGGGTTGGCCGACGCTCGACATCAAGGTGTGCCGTGCGGAGCGGATATGAGCTGTCATGACGCTTTGCGCCCAAGCGGCATCATGCGCCTCGAACGCGTCGACGAGCTCGAGATGCTGCGCCGCCGACCGCCGCAGCTCCGCGGATGTGTACCGACGGAAGGTGTTGAGGACGAGCGGGACCTCGACGATCGCATTGAGAAGATCGCGTAGGCGCGCGTTTCCGGCGGCTTCGAGAACCGCCTTGTGAAACTGGTCGTTGACCTTCGCGATCTCAGCGACGTCGGCCGGTTCCGCTCGGGCGAGCTCGCGCATCTCGAGCGCCAGCCGCCGAAGCTCAGCCAGCGCCTCTTCGGTGATCGAATGCGCCGCCTCCTTGGCGGCAAAGCTTTCGAGCAGTACGCGCAATTCATAGGTTTGCGCGATTTCGTCCTCGGTCCAGCTTGATACGAAGGCACCGCGATTGGGGATGAAGCGAATGAGGCCTTCGGCATGGAGCCGACGCATGGCCTCGCGCACGGGCGTCCGGCTCAGCCCAGTCGCGCCGGCGAGCTGTTGCGCAGTAATGTGCGAACCCTGGGGGAAGTCGCCGGACAAGATCCCGTCACGGATTGCCGCATAGGCGACGTCAACGGCTTTCGACATTCCACGCGCCCCATTTCATTGCTTGCAATTGTTAAGTCGATTGGGCGAGCCTGTCGAGCAGGCACGCTTGGTCATGTCGCCGGCTCCCACCAGTCGTGGCGGCCCGGCGGGACGCGATAGGCGCCATCGAGACGGATCACGGTGCCGTTCAGCATCGGATTTTCGATGGCGTGGGCGACGAAACGGGCAAACTCGTCCGCTTCGCCGGGCCGGGCCGGAAATTGGACCTGTTCGCGCAGCCAATCGACCATCGGTCCGCGCGCATTCGAAAACATCGGCGTTTCGAAAATTCCCGGGGCGATCGCCATCACCCTGATTCCGTATCGTGCGAACTCGCGCGCGAGCGGCAGCGTCATGCCGTGGATTCCGGCCTTGGCCGCAGCATAGGCTGCAGTGCCGATCTGTCCTTCCATCGCAACGATCGAAGAGGTGTTGATGATCACGCCGCGCTCGCCATCGGCGTTCGGCGCGTTGTCGACCATGCGATCGACCGCCGCCTGGGCAAGGATGAAGCTGCCGAGCGTGTTCACGTCGAGCACGCGGCGAAAGCCTTCCGGAGTCACCTTCTTGCCGGGCCCGGCCGAGAGGCCCGAATGGCCGACGCCGGTCGTGTTGACGATCGCGTGAAGACCCGGCAGTTCGCGCCCGAGCGCGTCGAACGCCTCCGCAACCGCCGCTGCGTCGCTCACGTCGGCAGCAGCGAATGGCCCGTTCCACTCGGCGTTATCGATCAGATCGACGATGCCGACCCGGGCGCCGGCAGCCGAGAGATGATGCGCGGCCGCAAGGCCGAGGCCCGAGCTGCCGCCAGCGATGATGACCCCACTCCCCGCGATCTTCATTCTACGCGACTCCTGTTGCGGGCCGACTGACATCCGCTGCGATCGACCGGCTCGACAGCCAATAGAGAATTGCCGAAAGCATGCCGGCCGAAAGGCCGATGAGCACGGCGAGCCGCAATCCTTCGCCCGAGCCCAGGGTCGGCGCGAACGCATCGCTCATCAGTCCGACCGTGGTCGGGCCCAGGCCAAGCCCGACCAAGCTGTTGACGAAGAGTGAAATGGCGAGCGCGGTGGCGCGGTCGTTCTGACCCGCGAGCAGCTGGATCGCCAGGGTGCCGGGGCCGTACCAGAGGTTAGAGAAGAATGAGGCGACGAAGAAGATCGCGAGCGAGCCGGCTGCGCTCGGCACTGTGAACATGGCGGCGTAGCTGGCCGCACAGAGCAGCGAGCCGACTGCCGAAATGCGCACCAGACGCGCAGGATCCGATTCACCCCGCCGATTGCCAAGCCGGCCGCCGACGATCGCGCCGACCGCACCGCCGGCACCGCCGAGCAGGCCGAGACCGAGGCCGATCACACCGATCGGAGGAAGGCCCAGGCTCGCGGCCAACGCGCCGATTCCGTCGACGTGGACGCGCAGATAGAAGGAGCCGGCAAAGGCCATCGCGCCATAATTGACGAAGCTCAGCAGCGCACAGCCGAAGATCACCAGCAGGAAGGAGCGATTGCGCGCCAGCCGTGCCAGCACGGTGCCGAGCGGGGCAGCCGCGACCTCGGACCGATGCAAATGACGGTCGGACAAGGTGACCAGGACGAGTGCACCGACGATCAGTCCGGGCGCCCCGGCCGCGACCATCGTCCAGCGCCAGCCGATCGCGCCGGCGAGGAGGCCGCCGGCGACAAGTCCGACGGCGGCCCCGATCGGCGATCCCAAGGCGAAAATCGCGAGCGCGCCGGCGCGCCGCTCCGGTGGATATTCATCGGCGATCAGCGATTGGGACGGCGGCGCGCAGCCCGCTTCGCCGACGCCAACGCCGATCCTGAGCAAGAGCAGCTGAACGAAGCTCGCGGCAGCGCCGCAGGCTGCAGTGAACAGACTCCAGGTCAGGATCGCCGCGCCAACGATCCGAACCCGGTCGCCGCGGTCGGCACGGCGGGCGATCGGCAGCGCCATCACGCTGTAGAGCAAGGCGAAGGACAGTCCGGTCAGCGCACCGAGCTGACTGTCGCTGAGCGCAAGATCGCGCTTGATCGGCTCCGCCAGGATGTTGATGATCTGACGGTCGAGCAGATTGAGACCGAACGCGACCGTCAGCAGTCCGAGCAACCAGGTCCGGCCAGCGGATCCGGCCGTGCCGGAGGGCGGGGCGCCAACCTCAGCCGGCGACGCCCCGCCCTTGTCGGTGCCGTGACCTGTCGCGGCCCCCTCAGCGACCAAAGGCTACCTGCACCTTGACACCCACGGTTCGGCTCGAATCGAGCGCCGGAATGTTCGAATAGCCGATCGTGGATCGCGGAGTGGAGTTGGCGGTTCCCGCGTCCAGCGGCGTCCGGAAGATGCCGGCGACGAAATATTCGTCGAACAGGTTGCGCGCGAACAGCGACACACGCCACGAGCCATCGTCTGCGCCGATTCCGATTTCGGCATTGGCGATGCCGTAGCCGGGATTGATCGAATTGGGATCAGCGACCACGCCGTAGGTCGAGCTCCTATAGGCATAGGTGGCGTGCGCGCCGAGCACCAGATCGCTGCCGATCGGCAGGTTCAGGTCGCCGGTGATCGCATAGGTCCATTTCGGCGAGTAGATCAGCGGATAGCCAGCCGCGTTGAACTGGAAGGGTGCGCCAGCGGGGGTGCCCGGCCTCAGATAGTTGCACTGGCCCGGCGTGGTCGCCGGATTTGCATAGAGATCGAAGCACTGGACCGAGAATTCGGTGAACTCGGTCGGGATGTAGGAGACATTGCCGGACAGGGTGAAGTGCGGCGTCACCCGCCAGGTCGCGTCGAACTCGACGCCGCGAGTCCTGAGGCCGCCGGCATTGGTGGTGGTGTAATAGAAGATCGGCGGCGCGCCCACGCGCTGTTGGCCCTGGAAATTATCGTAGCTGACAGTGAAGAGATCGAGATTGACCGAGAGCCGGCGCTGGAACAATTGCGCACGCACGCCGATTTCCCAGCTTTCCGAGGTCTCCGGCAGCAGCGGAAGCTGCGGTTGATTGGCCGGATAGGAGATCATCGGACCCTTATACCCGGTCGCATAGCTGGCATAGACGTTGATCTCGGGGCTGAACGCATATTGCGCGGTCAGCTTGTAGGTGAGCCGGTCGGCATCGGTCTCGGCGATATCCGGCGGCGTCGGCATCGGCCGCGAAAGGCAGCTTTGCCCGGCCGAGAAAGCGGCCCGACAGAGGAACGGCAGCTGGAAGTAGAAAATCTCCTGGCGCACATTGTCGTTCGTGTAGCGGGCGCCAGCGATCAGGCGAAGCTGCTCGGTGATCTGGGCTTCGAGCTGTCCGAACAGGGCCCAGCTTTCGACGACGGCGCTGGCGTTCACGGCGCCGCCCGAATTGGCGAAGGGGCCGATCGAGGTCGTGTTCAGCAGGATCGTCGACGTGTCCGGCAGCAGGCCGAGCGTGCCGCCATTGATGCCGATCTGATAGGGGGTCGCCCGGTAATAGAAGCCGCCGACCGTGTAGTCGAACATGCCGCTGTGACCCGCCAGGCGAAGCTCCTGGGTGAACTGGTCGCCGCCGGAGATATTGTTGTTGAGGCTGTAGATCGGTCGCGGCGTCGCATCTGTGTCAACCGCGATGTCCTGCTTCAGATGGCGGTAGGCGGTGATCGAGGTCAGGGTCGGGCCACCGAGATCCCAATCGATGCGGCCCGACAGGGTATAACTGTCCTGATCGGTGTAGCTGTCGCCTTCGACGGCGACGTCGAGATTGTTCGGCCCCGGGACCACGCCATAGGGCTGCACGGTATTGCACGGATTGAAGGCGCCGAAGCCGCTGCCGCAGACGCGCAGCGTCCACAGGCCGTTCGCATTGTCCTCGGCATGCTGATAGGTTCCCGACAGCAGGACGCGGACGGCGTCGGTCGGCTGCCATAGGAAGCGCGCGCGCAGCGTCTGGCGCTCATAACCCCACTGATCCTCGCCGTTGAACAGATTGTCGACGAAGCCGTCCCGGCGCTGGAGCGTCCCGGTGACGCGGAACGCAGCACGGGTGCCGATCGGAACGTTGACCGTGAGGTTTCCATTGAGCTCGTCGAAGGAGCCATAGGATAGTGATGCTTCGGCGGCCGCGGCGTTGAGCTCCGGGGCCCGCGTGACGATCTGGATGACGCCGGCGGAGCTGTTTTTCCCGAACAGGGTGCCCTGCGGTCCGCGCAGCACCTCGATCCGGTCTATATCGCCGAGCGACTGGTAGCTCGGGCCAGCGAAGGACACTTCGGGCAGGCCCTGGATGACGTCGTCGATGATAAGCGCGACCGATTGCTCGGCGGTGATCAGCAGCGACTGCGTGCCGACGCCGCGAACGTTGAAACCGCCACCGAAATTGGCGTTATAGTTCACGCCCGGCGAGAGATATTGGATGTCGGCGATCGTCGTCAGGTTGCTGCGGGCAAGGTCCTCCGCAGAGACGACGTCGATCGACAGGGGGACGTCCTGCAGGCGCTGCTCGCGGCGCTGGGCGGTGACGATGATATCGCCACTCTGGGCGCTTTCCGACTCTGCCGAGGCTGGCGTTTCCGGCGGCTGAACCGGGGCGACGTCCTGCGCCCGAGCTTGACCCGAAAGCGCCGCGAAGCTGCAACCGATGAGCCAGGCGGCGGCTCTCCTCGACCGATTCCCCATCAGACCTCCCCTCTTTTTGTCGCCTGGGGTCATGCCATGAAAGCCCCGGCCGGCGGCACCTTAGCGGGAGGCGTGGTTGCATGCAATTCTTATTGTGCAAGTACGATTTATGGCAAGAATGCCGGGTAGATTGCACATTATGCGTACAATATTGACTAGAGGGAGGTGCAGATTGGCACGCAATCCGGCCCCTGGCGGCGGCACGACCGTCGCCGCCATCGTTACTGGCGCCGGGTCCGGAATCGGCCGGGCCGCAGCGGTCGAGATCGGCCGGACGGGGCGCAAGGTGATCGTATGCGACAACCAGATTGGAGCAGCCGCGGAGACCTGCGCGCTGATCAGGGCATCGGGCGGATCGGCGGAGCCGATAATCGTCGACCTCAAGGATGCATCGGCATCCCAGGGCATGATGGATGCTGTCGCCCGTTCGCACCGGCTCGGCGCGGTGATCCACAGCGCCGGCATCTTCCCGCAACTGCGCTTCGCAGAGTCGACGCTCGACGATCTCGATGCCGTGATGGCGGTCAATTTCCGCGCCGCTTTCGTGCTGGCCAAGGCGGCCGCGCAGGCGATGACGGCGGGCGGAGCGCTCATATTCCTGACCTCGGGCGCCGGATTGCTCGAGTGGGCCGACGACCCGTTGCAGCGCCCCTTCTCCCTCTATGGCGCCTCGAAAGCGGCGCTGGATCGGTGGGCGCTCGGCGTCGCCGCGGAGCTCGCCGAATCGGGTATCGCGGTGGCGACGCTGACACCAGGCGCCGTGGTCGACACGCCGGGGACCGCGGCCATCTGCGCCGAGGGCTTCGGCGAGCTGCCGCGCATCGCCCCGGAGGCGATCGGCCGAGCCGTGGCCTGGCTCGCCGCAGCGCCACGGCTCACCCTCGCCGGACATCGCCTCAATGCCGTCGAATTCGGAAGCAAGTGGGGCCGATAGGGCCAGCTCAGACGCGCATGCCGCCGTCGACGAACAGTGTCTGGCCAGTCATGAAGCCGGCATCGTCGCTCGCGAGGAAGGCAGCAACCGCGGCCATTTCCTCGGGTTCGGCCGCCCGGCCGAGCGGAATCCGGCCGGCCACGAATCTGTCGAGCATCTCCTGCGCGGTCGTGCCCGGATTTTGTGCCGCCACATATTCGTAGCGCTGCCGGACGTAAGGCGTCAGCGTGATTCCCGGAGCGAAGGCGTTGACCCGGATCCGGCTCGGCGCGAGCTCGATCGCGAGCGTTCGGGTCAGCGCCGTCACGGCATATTTCGCCGCCGAATAGGCCGAGATGCCGGCAGCGCCGTGATAGGCAGAGATCGAGGTCGTGTTCACGATCGCCCCACCCTGCTCGCGCTGCAGATGCGGCACCACATGCTTGCAGCAGAGGAAGACCGAATCGAGGCTGACCGAGATCGTATAGTCCCAGTCGGCGCGGTCGAGCGCGGCGACCGGCGTCTGGTCGACCGGCCCGGCCCCGGTCCCACCGCCGGCATTGTTGAACAGGACATCGATCCGCCCTAGGCGAGCCGCCACCTCCTCGATCATCGCGCTCACCTCCGCCTCGTCGGTGACGTCGGCGCGAACGGCGAGACCCTTGCGGCCGGACCGTTCGAGTCCGTCCGCCATTTCCACCAGCTCTTCCCAGCTGCCGAAGCGCTCCCGCGGCGCCTCGGCACGATCGCGGCAAAGATCGACGACGGCGACGGTTGCACCCTCGAGGGTCAGCCGGTGGGCGATGGCGCCGCCGATGCCGCCTTCACGGCCCGCACCGGTGACGATCGCGACCCTATTCTCAAAGCGGCGCATCAAAAGCGGACGGTCCCCTGAATGGCGATCGAGCGATATTCGTCCATCCAGTTGATCGAGCGGGCGGTGCCGGTGATCGAACCGGGGAAACGGATCGCGGCGCCGCGGGTATGCTTGTCGAACAGATTGCGGCCGATCAGCGCGACGGTCCATCGTTCGTCGGACGGACCGAAAGCGATGCGCCCGTCGACCTTTTCCCAGCTGTCCTGGCGGCCCCAGATCGGGCTGTAGCCGTCGGCGATGAAATAGTCCGACCGGAATTGCATGTTGGCGCTGGTTTCGAGCCGGTAGCTGCCGATCGGCAGGATGTGGCGGAAGCCGACATTGCCGCTCCAGTCCGGCGCGAACTGCAGCGGCAGACCGGCGATGTTGTGCGCCGCGATGCTGACCGGATCTGCCGAATTGCACTGGGCCAGGGTCTCGGTCGCAAGGCAGGGCGCACCCGGATAATCGAGGAAACGCGCATTCAGGTAGGCGAGGCTGGCGTTGAACGTCAGATTGCGGGCCGGCCGCAACTGGACCTCGGCCTCCACGCCCTCCGCACGCGCCGAGGCGGCATTGCGCGTGAAGAAGGTGCGGCGGTCGGGATCATATGCCGATTGCTGCAGGTCCTCGAAGTCGGTGCGGAAGATAGTCAGGTTCATGGTCGCGCGACCATTGAGCAGGGTCGTGCGGATGCCGGCCTCGTAATTGGTCGAACGTTCGGGACGGAACTGAAAGCCCTCCGCCGCGACATTGTAGGTGTTCGAGACGAAGCCGCCCGACTTCGAGCCGCGCGCATAGGTCAGATAGACCATGATGTCGGGCGTGAAATTGTACTGCAGGATGACCGAGGGATCGAGATAGTCCTCGTCGAGACTGCCGGTGCGGGTCGGTCCGATGGCGTTGAGCGGCGTTCCCGAAACCGTGCGCGAAGTGAAGATCGCGTCCTTGCTGGTGTGGGAATAGCGAAGGCCGCCGATCAGGCGCAGCGACGGCGAGACGTGGAAGGTCGCCTGGCCGTAGAGCGAGTAGCTGCTGCTGTCCTGATCGAAATCCGTCGACTGATGGCCGGTGATGGTGCCGGCGATCTGCCGATAGAAGCTGTCCTGGTGCAGCTGATAGTCGGACGTGTCGTAATAGGCGCCGACCACATATTCGAGCATCTGGTCCGAAGGTGAGGTCAGCCTGACCTCACCCGACCATTGGGTGAAATCCTCGGGGAAGCCGTTGCCGAAGCGTGCGTTCGAAGCGTTCGCGCCGATCGTCCCATCGGGATTGCGCTCGTCATAGGCGGTGAAACGAGTCGTCGTGAAATGGGAATAGCCGGCGATCGCGGTAAGCGTGTGGCGACCGAGGCCGATCGACGCGTCGATCACGCCGTTCCAGGATTCGATGCCGCTATTCTCCTCAAGCCCGGCGCCGGCATAATTGTCCGAAACATAGCGCAAGTCACCGAAGCGGTCGAAGTCGGTCCGCTCGGTCAGTGAACCGGACACTGTGACGCCGCCTGTCAGAAGGTGACGCCCATATTCGATCTTGCCCGAGACATCGATGTCGGCGGCCGGCCGCCAGCGCACCGTCAGACGCGCCAACTCGTCACGCAGATGCGGGTCGTCCTCACCGTCGAACAAATTGCGGATATAGCCGTCCTGATCGGTGAACTGTCCGGCCAGGCGGACGCTGAGCGTGTCGGTGACCGGCCCGCTGACAACGCCGGAGACATTGAATCCGTCGCGCTCGAGGTCATAGCCGGCGCTGACATAGGCCTCGAACTGGTTGGTGGGCCGCGCCGACACGAGGCTGATCGCGCCGGCTGCCGTGTTGCGACCGAACAGCGCCCCCTGCGGCCCGCGCAGCACCTCCATCCGCTCGAGGTCGAAAAAGGGCGCGGTGAATTGGGCGCCGCGCCCGCCGTAGATGCCGTCGAGATAGACCGACACCTCCTGGTCGAAGGCGACATTGTTCGGGCCCGAGCCGAAGCCGCGAATATAGACGACTGGATTCACTCCGGAATTCAGCACGGCGAGGTTCGGCACATAGGCCTGGATGCTGCGCAGGTCGGCCACGCCCAGCTCCTGGATCTGTTCGCCGGTGATGGCCGCCACCGAGACCGGAACGTCCTGCAGACGCTGCTCGCGCCGCTGAGCCGTGACGATGATGTCCCCGAGCGACTGGTCCGTTTCGGAAGCCGTCTGAGCGGGCGGTTCGTCCGCAGCGACGGGAACCTGTTGTGCCCACGCGACGCCCGGCATGCCGACAGCAACGGCGACCAGAGGCAAAGCCGTGCGCATTTTCAGAGTGCGCTTGCAGACCATCACAACCCTCCCTGTAGCGGCGCTTTGGCGCGCCTTCGCATCCACTACGCCATAATTGCATGCACATTTCAAGCGAAGGCTGAGCTCATCTCTGAGAAAATCGGGCACGGACGCGTCAATTCGATCAAATTTGCGTAAAATATGTTGGATTGTGTATGCAATTCCGATGGATCGCCAACTTGAGGGACGCCGCGCACTGATTACCGGCGCGGGCAGCGGCATCGGCCGGGCCTGCGCCGAGCGTTTCGCCCGCGTCGGTGCCAGGGTCGTCGTCAGCGACATCGATCGGGCAGCCGGCGAGTCCGTTGCGCGCGCGATCGGTGCCGAATTTCAGCCGCTGGACGTGGCCGACGAGCAGGATTGGGCACGGGCCGTCGCGGCGATCGGCCCCGGCGGACTCGACATCCTGATCAACAATGCGGGGATCGGAATCGGCGGCGATATCGTCACCATGTCCCTGGAAGACTGGCGGCGGCAGATGGCCGTCAATCTCGACGGCACCTTTCTGGGGATGAAGCACGCCTTGCCGCTGCTGCGCGCCGCCCGACAGCGGCGTGGCGACGCCGGCACGATCGTCAACGTTGCGTCGGTGACCGGCATTCGCGGATCGGCTGTGTTCGCGGCCTATGCCGCGAGCAAGGCGGGCGTCATCGCGCTCACGCGCTCGGTTGCTCGCCAATGCGCAGCGGCCGAGGATGGGGTGCGGGTGAATGCGATCGCGCCCGGCATCATCGACACGCCGATCTTCGGCCGGATGGAAGGCGTCGCCGGCGCGGCTTCCGATCCCATTGCGGCCGCACGCCGGCTCGTCCCGCTCGGCCATCCCGGAAAAGCAGAGGACGTGGCCGCGGCCGCCGTCTTTCTGGCGAGCGATGCCGCCCGCTATGTGACCGGCGCGGTGCTGCCCGTCGACGGCGGATTGCTGATGGGCTGAGCCTGGAGCGATTCCGCGAGGCGCCGCGCCGGCGCCCTGCCTAGCAGGATCAGCAAGGCCGCGAGCCCCACCGCCACCACCGTGGTCAGCGCCAGCGCCTTCCCGATCCCAGTCGGGCCACCGAAGACGAAGTCCGACGCGAGCGCGGTCAGCGTTGGAGCGATACCAAGGCCGGCGATGGTGACGCAGGTCGTATAGAGCGCCGCCATGAGCCCGCGCATGCGGCCGGGCGACAGGCTCTGGACCATCGCCGCCTGAAGGCCGCCAATCATGCTCGCGGCCACGATCGCCGAGCAAAACAGGATCGCCGCAACCCGGAAGTCATCGGCCAGATAGGCACCGACGAACAGCGGCCCGGTCGCAAGCGATGCCCAGAGCGAGACCATGATCGGCGCGTCGGCGCGCCCGCCCCGCGCCACGCGATCCGACAAAATGCCGCCGGCGAGGACCCCGCAGGTGCCGAGCACGCCATAGCCGAATCCGAACAACAGTCCGACCTCCCCGGCGCTGAGACCGTGCAGGCGCATGAAGTAAGCGGGCCCCCAGACCGTGAAGGCGTAACCATTGACGGCGATGAAGGAGAAGCCCGCGAAGATCGGCGCGAATGCGCCGGCATGGCGGACGACATGGGCGACCGCATCGGCCATGCGCGGCGGCTCATCACCCTCTGCAGCAGTCAGTCGGCGCGCGGGCTCGCGAACGGTCGCGGCGATCAGCAACGCGACCAGCAGGCCCGGCAAGCCGACGAGGACGAAGACCATCTGCCAGGGAGCGAGCGGAAGATCGCCTTGGGCCGTCGTCGCCCATTGGACGACCTGTCCGCCGGCCAGGATCGCCAGGCCGCCGCCGATCGACGCGCCGCAGGCGAAGATCGCCATGGCGAGGCCCCGTCGCGCCGGCGGGAAATAATCGGCGATCATCGAATAGGCGACCGGGTTGAGGGATCCTTCGCCCACCCCGACCGCGGCGCGAGCGAGGAACAGCAGCCAGAAGCTGGTCGCCAGTCCGCAGCCCGCTGTCGCAAGACTCCACAGGACGATGCCCAGGATGACGGCATTGCGGCGGCTGTGCCGATCGACCCAACGTCCGAAAACGAAGGCGAAGAGGACGTAGCAGATCGCGAAGGCGGCGCCCGCAAGCAGGCTTACCTCGCTGTCAGTAAGACGAAAGGCGGCGCGGATCGGATCGATCAGTAGGCTGAGCACGAGCCGGTCGAGGAAGGAGAAGGCGCTCGCCAGCATCAGGCAGGCGACCACCCAATAGGCATAAGCCGTGGGAGGCGCGTCCGAACGCGGCACCGCCGTCATTCCCGCGGCGGGAGCGGCGCCGGCTCCCGGTCGACGAAGCGATAGGCCGGCGGCGACGGCATCTCCGCAACGCGCTCGTCATAATCGTCATGCTCGAGCCGGAGCGCGCGGATCATCCCGGCATTCATGATGAACATTGACACGATGTAGGTGAGCTCGACGATCTGCTCTTCGTCGAACGCATCTTTCAGCGCATCGAACAGATCGTCGCTCGCGCGGCCGTGATCGAGCGAAAGGCAATCGGCATAAGCCAGCACCACCCGCTCGGCGGCCTCGAAGCCGTCGAACAGGGGCCATTGCGGGATCGCATCGAGCGCGGCCTCGGCATAGCCCAGGCCGCGCAATATCTTGCGATGTTCGGAATACATCCATCGGCAGCCGCAGGCCCATCCGACGCGGGCGATGGCCAATTCCATGAAGCGGAGGGGCAGCTTTCGCGCCTTGCTCTGCTTCAGGTGGAAGCCGCGCACCGCATGCTCGAACACATCGGGGGAATGGGCGAACACCGCCTCGTAATTGCCGGGGGCACCGGATGCGGTTTCGCCAGGATCGCAGGCCGGGTCCCGCCCCGGGAACTTGCGGTCGTACAGGAACAGGATGAGCGGGTCGGTGACGTCCTTGCGGCTGACGAGGCTGAGGCGCGGCATGGCCTAACTCCCTTGCGAAGATGGGGCGGGCAGCCCGGTCATTCGAAGATGAGCCCCTTCATCCCGTCTTCGCGCCATTGGCGGATCAGGGCATGGAAGGCGATCGGTCCCCCGCCGAAATATTCGTCCGACCGGCTGATCCCGACGCCCACCTTTCCCTCGTCGTTGAAATTGCCGGGGGTGCAGTTGCGCTGGAAATCGTGGAAGCCCTTGTCCTTGGCGCGGATCGTCGCGACCCAGTCCGCCTCTGCCTCGGCGCTCGGCTCGATCAAGGTCGCGCCCTTCTCACCGGCAGCCTTGAGGACGTCGGCGATATGCTCGGCCTGCTCGTCGAGACAATAGGTGATGGTGAAGGCGAGGCCATTTTGCGACCCGCCGATGTGGAACAGGTTCGGAAATCCCGCCGAATAGAAGCCATGCAAGGTGCGCATGCCCACCGACCATTCCTCCGCCAGCGATACGCCGCCCCGGCCGTAGATCGGATGTCCTTTCTGCTGGGATCGTGAGGAGTAGGCATTGCCGAAGTCGAAGCCGGTCGCGAGGATGACACAGTCGACCGGATACTGCCGGCCGCGGAAGACGAATCCGTCGGCGGTGAATCGCTCCAGCCCCCGGCCGTCGGTATCGATCAGGGTCACGTTCGGGCGGTTGAACGCGGGCAGATATTCGTCGTTGAAGGTCGGCCGTTTGCAGAACTGACGATACCAGGGCTTCAGCGCCTCCGCCGTCGCGGTGTCGCGGACGAGGCTTCCGATCCGGTCGCGGATCTGGTTCATCTTGATGAAGTCGGCGAGCTCCAGCTTCTTCTGCAGCTCGGCCGGATCGTCGACCTCGCCCGGGAGGTGCGAGCCGCTCAGGCTACGCACCACTTCCGTCCAGCCGTCTCCGACAAGATCCTCGTCCTGCGGGATGCCGGTCGTCAGCGAGGTGAAGTTTTCGCGGCGACGGCGTTGCCAGCCGGGCGCGAAGCTCTTGACGTGGTCAGCGTCGACCGGGGCGTTGCCGCGGAGGTCGACGCTCGAGGGCGTGCGCTGCACGACGTAGAGATGATCTGCCGCCTCGGCGACATGGGGCACCACCTGGATCGCCGTGGCGCCGGTGCCGATGATCGCCACGCGCTTGCCGGCAAGCCCGGTCAAGCCGCCATTGGTATCACCCTTTGTATAATCATAGTCCCAGCGGCTGGTGTGGAAGACGTGGCCGCGGAAATCCGCGATGCCGGGAATGCCGGGCAGCTTCGGCCGGTCGAGAATGCCGTTGGTGCGGACGACGAAGCGCGCCCTGAACGCATCGTCGCGGTCGGTCCTGACAAGCCATTTGCGCTCATTCTCGAGCCAGCGCAGCTCAGTCACCGCGGTCTGGAACAGGGCGTCCCGATAGAGTTCGAAGTGGCGTGCGATGCGATGCGCGTGGGCAAGGATCTCAGGCCCGCGGGAATAGCGTTCGACCGGCACGTAGCCGGTCTCCTCGAGCAGTGGCAGATAGATGAGCGATTCGACGTCGCATTGGACGCCGGGATAGCGGTTCCAATACCAGGTGCCACCGAAGTCGCCGGCCTTCTCGACGTAGCGGATCCCGCCGATGCCGCGCTGCTTCAGCATCGCACCCATGGAGAGACCGGCAAAGCCGCCGCCAACGATGAGGATTTCGACCTCGTCGGTGACGGGCGGGCGGCTAAACCCCGGCTCGACATAAGGGTCCGCGGCGAAGCGGCCCAGATCGCCCGAAGGCGAGACATATTGAGCGGCACCTTCGTCGCGCAGCCTTTTGTCGCGCTCCTGGCGGTATTTCTCGCGCAGCGCCTCCGGATCGAAGCCGAGGCCGTCATCCCTGCTCACTCACGCCTCCACATATTGCGCCAGCTCCTTGCGCGCGATCACGCGCGCGTGCACCTCGTCCGGACCATCGACCAAGCGCATCGTCCGGGCCTTGGCGAACAGGGCCGCCAATCCAAAATCCTGAGCGACGCCGGCGCCGCCGTGCGCCTGGATGGCATCGTCGATCACGGCGAGCGCGACGCGGGGCACGGCCAGCTTGATCATCGAGATGTCGCGCCGCACCTTGTGCCCGTCGAGGCGGTCGAGCAGGTCGGCGCAGCGCAGCGTCAACAGCCGGCACATCTCGATATCGACCCGCGCCCGGGCGACTCGCTCCTCCCAGATCGACTGCTCGGCCAAGGTCTTGCCGAAGACGCGCCGCGAGATCAGGCGCCGGCACATCGCCTCGAGCGCAGCCTCGGCCGCGCCGATCGTCCGCATGCAATGGTGGATGCGGCCCGGTCCGAGCCGACCCTGCGCGATCTCGAAGCCGCGGCCTTCGCCGAGCACGAGGTGATCGGCCGGCACCCGCACGTCCCGGAGGATGACTTCGCCATGGCCGTGCGGCGCGTCGTCATAACCGAACACGTCGAGCATCCGGACGATCTCGACCCCGGGCGTTTCCCGGGGAACGAGGATCTGGCTCTGCTGGGCATGGGGCGCAGCCGAGGGATCGGTCTTGCCCATCACGATGAGCAGTTCGCAGTCCGGATCTCCAACACCCGTCGACCACCATTTGCGGCCGTTGATCACATAGTGATCGCCGTCGCGGACGATCCTCGCCTCGACATTGGTGGCGTCGGAACTGGCGACCTGAGGCTCGGTCATCAGGAAGGCGGATCGGATCTGCCCATTCATCAGCGGGGCGAGCCAGCGTTCCTGCTGAGCCGGCGAGCCGAACCGCAGCAGCAATTCCATATTGCCGGTGTCAGGCGGTGCGCAATTGAATACCCGCGACGCGAATTCGGTCCGCCCCATCATCTCGGCGAGCGGCGCATCTTCCAGATTGGTGAGGCCCGGCGTGTCGAAACGAAAGCCGTTGGCGGCGTGGGCGAGCGCCGCCGGCGGCATGAACAGGTTCCACAGCCCGGCTTCGCGCGCGCGCGCCTGGAGTTCCGCCATGATTGGCGGACGACGCCAGCGCTCCGTTGCGAGCTGCTCGTGATAGGTGGCGGCGGACGGTCGCACATGGACGTCCATGAAGCGGTCGAGGCGGGCAAGCCATTCCGTCTGCCGTTGGGTAGGTTCGAACTGCACGCGCGCTCCGTCAGTAGAATTCGGGCCTGCCCGGATCGGGCCAGATATCGGGCAGCCCATCGGAAACCCGCTCCGCGAAGCGCGGCGGGCGCTTTTCGAGAAAGGCCTGGACCCCCTCGCGCGTGTCCGGCGCGCCACGCCGCGCGAGGATCGCCCGGCTGTCGACGCGATGCGCCTCCATCGGATGGGCGGCGCCGAGCATGCGCCACATCATCTGACGGGTCAGCGAGACGGCGACGCGCGACCCGGAATTGGCCAGGTCCTCCGCAAGCTCCAGGGCGGCGCCAAGCAAGGCGTCGGGGGCGTGGAGCGAGCGGACCAGCCCGGCTGCAAGCGCCTCGTCCGCACCGATCATGCGCCCCGCCATCGTCCATTCGAGCGCGGTCGAGATCCCGACGATGCGGGGCAGGAACCAGGAGGACGCCGCTTCCGGTACGAGGCCGCGCCTGGTGAAGACGAAGCCGAACTTCGCCGCTTCGCTGGCGAGGCGGATGTCGCACGGCAGAGTCAGCGTCACGCCGATTCCGACCGCGGCGCCGTTGATCGCGGCGATGACCGGCTTG
>JAYRLF010000384.1:0-3923 GCA_041905385.1 Allosphingosinicella sp. | reverse complement strand
ATTATTCGCGCTGGGCGGCGGGGGACTATGTGCCGCTGCTCTATTCGCCGGAGGCGATCGCGCGCGAGACGCGGACATGGTTGCGGCTTAGGCCGGCGCCGTAATGCCTCCGGCGGATGATCTCCAAAAATGCGTCCCCCGGACGCATTTTTGGAGATCATGGTGCCGGGTGTCGGACTCGAACCGACGGCCTACCGCTTACAAGGCGGTTGCTCTACCAGCTGAGCTAACCCGGCGCCGTTCAACGATAGCCCAAATGGTCTAAGCAATGCCGAACGTCCAGCCTTCCGTTCGTGCAAGCCGCGGCGTGAGTTGCGCCGGCGCCCAGTTACGCGGATCATCGGCGACCGCGCGCAGGCCGGCGGCGGCGATCAGGACGTCCGTCTCGTGGTCATTGGGGTCGTGGTCGAGACGGGCCGGGCGGCTGCCGAGGCCTTCGAGCGCCTCGTCGAGCGCCGCCGCGCTGCGCACCTTGCGGCCGCTGAGGCCGGCCATCCGGATGAAGACGCGGGTATAGATCTCGACGACGAGGCTGCCTTGGCCCGGCAGCCGGTCCATCGGCCAGACTGGCACTTGACCTTCAAGCCGGTGCAGCAGCCGCATGCCGGCGAAGCTTGCCTTGGCGACCTGGGCGGCGCCGATCGCGTCGTAGAGCGTCGAGGCCTTGCCGCCGCCGAGCGCGTTGAACGCATGCTCGCAGACGCGGTGGTGGAGGAAGTCGCGCTTCACGCCGTCGGCGGCGCCGAAATAGAAATGGCGGCGGTGGGCGCGCTCGAGGAAGCTGGCGGCGCCGAGATCCTCGTCGTCCGAGCAGCGATCGACATAGGCCCAGAAGGCCTTGGCGTCGGCCGGCACGCCCGCTTCGCCGGGCAGATATTCGCCGCGCTCGGCGATCGGCGGGGCGAAGCTGAAATCGAAGCCGAACAGGGTCGGCGCCTCGGCCGCCGCGTCGACCAGCCAGTCGAGCACCTCGGTCCGCGACCAGACATGGCCGGGCCGCACCAGCACCGGCGCTGCTTCGCCCGCCTCGGCCAGAGCGATCGCGATGCCCTTGTGCCGCTTACCCTTGGCCCCGGACCAGTCGATCGCGACAAACCGGCTGAAATTCGGTGGGCTAGGGACGTTCGCCGCCACGCGCCGTCCGCTGGGCCTTGCTGGCCCGATCCCACCAGGCGCGTTCGATGACCCGCTCGATCCGCTCGCGGTCCGGGCTGCCGAACCGGACCAGCACCGCCGGCCAGCCGCGATAATGGGGCGTCTCCCAGAAGGTGTCGGGATCGGTCTCCATCAGGACTTCCTTCTCGCCGAGCGGGGTCGCAACGGCGAAGCTGCCCTTCTCGCGTCCGGGATAGAGGAAGGCCTTGCCGCGCAGCCTGACCGCGGGGCTGCCATAAGAGGTGGAGAGCTCGGTGTCGGGCAGGGACAAGGCGAAGTCGCGCGCCGCCTCCCAGCTGTCGAACGCCGTGCTCATCGCAGCGCGGCCAGCACGTCGGCGGTGAAGCGGGCCATGTCGAACCGCGCACCGGCCGGATCCTCGCCGCGGCGGACGATGACGATGTTCCGGCTCGGCACCACCATCACATATTGGCCGCGATTGCCCTGGGCGGCGTAGCTGCCCTCCGGCAGCCCCTGGGCCGGGCCGAACAGCCACATCGTCGCGCCATAGCCCGGGCCCTGGGGGGGCTGGGGACCCGAGGGGCGGGTCATATAGGCCATCCAGCCTTCCGGCAGGATGCGCTCGCCTTGCCAGACGCCGTCGTTCAGCCAGAGCAGGCCGACCCGGGCGAGGTCGCGCGCGGTCGACCAGACCTGGCTGGAGAGGATGAAATTGCCCTGCCAGTCGGCCTCGGCGATCGTGTGGTCCATGCCGATCCGATCGAACAGCATGCGCGCCGGAAAGTCGGACTGCTCGGTCTCGGGCAAGCGTGCGCGGAGCGCCCGGATCGCGAGCAAGATATCGTTGTTGGCGTAGCGGAAACGCGACCCGGGCGCGGCATCGAGGCCCCAGGCGACCGTCTCCTCGGTGACGGCGACGCCGCCGAAATAGGTCGCGTCGGTGCGGTTGCCCGCAGTCTCGCTGTGCAGGCCGCTCGCCATGCGAAGCAGCTGATCGAGCGTCACAGAGGCGCGTGGGTCGCCCGGCGTCTGCCATTCCGGGATCGGCGCCGGACGCGCGACGTCGAGCAGGTCGCGCTGGACTGCGACGCCGACGATCGTTCCCGCCAGGCTCTTGGCGACCGACCAGGTGCGCTGCGAGACATGCAGGTCGAAGCCCGGCGCATAATGTTCGCTGACGATCTGTCCGTTCTGAAGGACGATGACAGAGGTTGTCCGTGCGCGCTCGCCGTAATTGGTGGCGAGCGCGCCTGCGACCGCGGCCGTCAGAGCCGGGCGATTGCCGCGCGGCTGCGCCGTCGCGCGCTCGTCGCCTGCCGGCCATGCCAGGCTCATCGGCCCGGCAGCCGGCTCACCATCGTCGGCGGGCGCGCCGTCCGCCGGCAGCGGCGTGCCGATCGGCTGGATCGTGCAGCCGCGATCGAAGCGATGGGTGGCGAGGCGCGGCGGCAGCGCCGGGTCGAACGGCACCGACACGTTGCGGTTCGCCCGGCTCACCTGCGCCGCCAGGGCCGGCAACAGCGGATCATAATCGGGATAGATTCCCGACAGCTCGAGCGCTTCCGCCTGCGCCTGGGTGCGGCCGGCATTGAAGATGGCACTGCACAGGGTCAGGGCCTTGTAGCCGGCGGCGATCGCTCGAGCATAATGCGTGGGCTGGGGCGGCGTCGGCTGCTGTGCGAGCGCCGGCGCGGCGGCCAGCAGCACGGCGCCGACCAGGCTAATCCTTGCGCGCATTGCGCTGCTCCTCCCACCAGGCGATGCGTTCGGCGACCTTCTTCTCAAAGCCGCGCTCGGTCGGCTCGTAATAAGTCTGGGGGCTCATTTCCTCGGGCCAGTAATTGTCGCCGGAAAAGCCGCCCTCGGCGTCGTGATCATATTGATAGCCCTTGCCATAGCCGATCTGCTTCATCAGCCGGGTCGGCGCGTTGAGGATGTTCTTGGGCGGCATCAGCGAGCCGGTCTCCTCGGCCGAGCGCCAGGCCTTCTTCTGCGCCCGATAGGCGGCGTTCGATTTGGGCGCGGTGGCGAGGTAGAGGCAGGCCTGGACGATGGCGAGCTCGCCCTCGGGCGAGCCGAGGAAGTCGTAGGTCTCCTTGGCGGCGATGCACTGCACCAGCGCATTGGGATCGGCCATGCCGATATCCTCGACCGCGGCCCGGGTCAGCCGCCGCAGCACGTAGAGCGGCTCCTCGCCGGCGGTCAGCATGCGGGCGAGATAATAGAGAGCGGCCTGGGGGTCGGAGCCGCGGATCGATTTGTGGAGCGCCGAGATCAGGTTGTAATGGCCCTCGCGATCCTTGTCATAGACCGCGACCCGGCGATGGAGCAGAGCGGCGAGCGCGCCGGGCTCGAGCGGCGCCTCGATCTCGATCGAGAAGAGGGTCTCGGCCTGGTTGAGCAGGAACCGGCCGTCGCCGTCGGCGGTCGCGACCAGCGCGTCGCGCGCGGCCGGCGTCAGCGGCAGCGGGCGGCCGACCAGGGCTTCGGCGCGGTCGAGCAGGGCGCACAAGGCCGGGCTGTCGAGCCGGTTGAGGATCAGAACCTGCGCCCGCGACAGCAAGGCCGCGTTGAGCTCGAAGCTCGGGTTTTCGGTGGTCGCGCCGACCAGCACGACCGTGCCGTCCTCGACATAAGGCAGGAAGCCGTCCTGCTGGGCGCGGTTGAAGCGGTGGATTTCGTCCACGAACAGGAGGGTCTGGCGGCCGATGCGGCGATGCTCGCGCGCCTCGGCGAACACTTTCTTGAGGTCGGCCACCCCGGAAAAGAACGCGGAGATGTCGAAGAAGCTCATCCCGACGGCATCG